>NZ_JBGKEB010000008.1:0-208583 GCF_041399425.1 Enterobacter sp. KBR-315C3_2022 | reverse complement strand
CCGTGCGCCTCGCCCCGGCCTACGGTCAACGCCTCAGCGATTTTCAGCCGGACCAGGGGACCGCTGTAAGTCTTTTATTATCCTGTAATTTTTTCATTGCTTTAAGAGCAAGAAAATTACTGGGGAACCCTCAGCCTATGGGGAGAGGGTTAGGGTGAGGGGATAACCTCAGCGTCTCACCGGCGCGCCATTCGCCACATAATACGCCGCGGTGCTCTTCGCCAGCGGCTCGCGCCCGCGAATGGCATCGGCAATTTTCTCGCCGATCATGATGGTGGTGGCGTTCAGGTTGCCGGTGATGATCTGCGGCATGATCGACGCATCCACCACGCGCAGCCCTTCAACCCCGTGAACGCGGCCCTCGCCGTCGACCACCGCCATCTCGTCGCTGCCCATCTTGCAGGTGCCGCACGGGTGGAAGGCGGTTTCGGCGTGGTTACGCACGAACTCGTCCAGCTGCTCGTCGGTCTGGCACTCGGCGCCGGGACTGATTTCGCGGCCGCGGTATTTGTCCAGCGCGGGCTGGTGCATGATTTCGCGGGTGATGCGGATCGCGTCGCGGAACTCCTGCCAGTCCTGCTCGTGGGACATGTAGTTGAACAGGATCGCCGGATGCTGGTGCGGATCGCGCGATTTGATGCGCACGTGGCCGCGGCTCGGCGAGCGCATGGAGCCGACGTGGCACTGGAAGCCGTGCTCTTTTACCGCGTTCGAGCCGTTGTAGTTAATCGCCACCGGCAGGAAGTGGTACTGAATGTTCGGCCACTCGAACTCCTCGCGGCTGCGGATAAATCCGCCCGCCTCGAAGTGGTTGCTCGCGCCCACGCCGGTGCCACCAAACAGCCATTCCGCGCCAATCTTCGGCTGGTTCCACCACTGCAGGGCAGGGTAGAGGGAGACCGGCTCCTTGCATTCGTACTGGAGGTACATCTCCAGGTGATCCTGCAGGTTTTCGCCCACGCCCGGCAGATCGTGGACCAGCGGGATATCGAACTGCTTCAGCAGCTCCGCGCTGCCCACGCCGGAGCGCTGGAGGATCTGCGGAGAGGCGATGGCCCCCGCGCACAGCAGGACCTCTTTGTTTGCCGTCGCTTTTGACGGAATAGTGCTTTCCCCCTCCAGCCACTCGACGCCCACCGCGCGCTTGCCGTCAAATATGATGTGATCGGTCATGGCATGGGTGCGGATGGTCAGGTTCGGGCGCGGCTTCGCCTGGTCCAGATAGCCGCGCGCGGTGCTGGCGCGTCGGCCCTGCGGCGTCACCGTGCGGTCCATCGGGCCGAAGCCTTCCTGCTGGTAGCCGTTGAGATCCTCGGTGCGCGGATAGCCCGCCTGCACGCCTGCTTCCACCATCGCCTCAAACAGCGGGTTAACGCCCGGTTTGGAGGTGGTGACGCTCACCGGACCGTCGCCGCCGTGGTAGTCGTTCGGCCCCACGTCGCGGGTCTCCGCCTTGCGGTAGTAGGGCAGGCAGTTGAGGTAGCTCCAGTGCTCCAGGCCGTCTTCCTTCGCCCAGTTGTCCAGATCCATGGCGTTGCCGCGGATGTAGCACATGCCGTTGATCAGCGACGAACCGCCCAGCCCTTTACCGCGTCCGCACTCCATGCGGCGGTTGTTCATGAACGGCTCAGGCTCGGTTTCATACGCCCAGTTGTAGCGCTTGCCCTGCAGCGGGAACGCCAGCGCGGCGGGCATCTGGGTGCGAAAATCCATGCGGTAATCCGGACCGCCCGCCTCAAGCAGCAGCACGGTGGTGTTCGGATCTTCGGTCAGGCGCGTGGCCAGCACGTTGCCGGCAGAGCCGGCGCCAATAATGATGTAGTCAAATTGCAAATAAACCTCCCGGTTAAAATATGGACTGGAATTTACCCATCTCAACCTGGATGGACTTCACCTGGGTGTAGCTTTGCAGCGTCATCACCCCGTTCTCGCGGCCAATGCCGGAGTGTTTGTAGCCGCCCACCGGCATCTCGGCGGCGGATTCACCCCAGGTGTTGATCCAGCAGATGCCCGCTTCGAGCTGGTGAATGGCGCCATGCGCGCGGTTCAGATCGGCGGTGACGATGCCTGCCGCCAGGCCGTAGTCGGTGTCGTTGGCGCGGCGAATCGCTTCTTCGTCGGATTCGTAGGTGAGGATGGACATCACCGGCCCGAAAATCTCCTCGCGCACGATGGTCATCTCGTCGGTGCAGTCGGTGAACACCGTTGGAGCCACCCACGCGCCGCTGTCAAAGCCGTCGCCCTTCAGCGCGTCGCCGCCGCACAGCACGCGCGCGCCTTCCTCTTTGCCTTTGGCGATGTAGCGCAGCACGCTGTCGCGGTGCGGGAAGCTGACCATTGGGCCGAAGTTGGTGTTTTCATCGAACAGATCGCCCGCGCGGATGCGGCCCACGCGCTCAACGATCTTCTGCTCAAAAGCGGCTTTATGCTTTGCGGGCACGAACACGCGGGTGCCGTTGGTGCACACCTGGCCGGAGCTGAAGAAGTTGGCCATCATGGCGATGTCCGCCGCCAGATCCAGATCCGCGTCGTCGAAGACGATCAGCGGGGATTTGCCGCCCAGCTCCATCGTCACCTCTTTCAGGGACGAGGCCGCCGAGTTCGCCATCACCTTTTTGCCGCTGGCAACGCCGCCGGTGAAGGAGACTTTGGCAATGCCCGGGTGTTCGGTGAGGAACTGCCCGGTCTCCGCGCCCACGCCCGGCAGGACGTTAAACACCCCGTCCGGCACGCCCGCTTCGGTGTAAATTTCGGCAAGCTTCAGCGCGGTGAGCGGCGTCACTTCGCTCGGCTTGAAGATCATCGCGTTGCCCGCCGCCAGCGCCGGCGCGGATTTCCACAGGGCGATCTGGATCGGGTAGTTCCACGCGCCGATGCCCGCCACCACGCCCAGCGGCTCGCGGCGGGTGTAGACGAACGAGGTGTCGCGCAGCGGGATCTGGCTGCCTTCCAGCGCCGGGATCAGCCCCGCGTAGTACTCCAGCACGTCCGCGCCGGTGACGATATCGACGGTTGAGGTTTCGGAAAACGCTTTACCGGTATCGAGGGTTTCGAGCTTCGCCAGCTCGTCGTTGCGCTCGCGCAGGATATCCACGGCGCGGCGCAGGATGCGCGAGCGCTCCATGGCGGTCATCGCCGCCCAGATTTTTTGCCCGCGCTGTGCGCTTTCTACGGCGCGATCGACGTCCTCGCGCCCGGCGGCCTGTACGGTCGCCAGGACTTCACCGTTGGCCGGGTTGATGGTCTCGAAGGTGCGACCGCTGGTGGCCGATGTATAACCACCGTTGATATAAAGCTGCTGTTCTGCCATTCGGGACATAATTTCTCCTCGGTTAATCGGTCGGTAAATGCTGGCTGATAAAGTGGCCGGTAATCGACTGGGCCAGCGTTTTGTCCAGCGGCCTGCCGCTCAGCGCGGCGCGCAGCCACAGCCCGTCAATCAGCGCGGCGAGCCCGTAGCCCGCCTCCTGCGCCTGTTCGCGCGGCAGCTCGCGGCGAAACTCGCTCACCAGGTTCGACAGCAGGCGGCGGCTGCTGACCTGCTGCAGGCGGTAGAGCATCGGCTGGTGCATGCTGCTCGCCCAGAAGGCCAGCCAGGCCTTCATCGCCGCGCTGCTGACCTGGGTTTCATCAAAGTTGCCGCTGACGATTGCCTGCAAACGCTGTTCGGCACTGCCGTGCGGTAAGGCGTGCAGACGGTTCAGCACCGCGTCGCGCAGCTGGCCGGTGATGTCGCGCATGGTCGCTTCCAGCAGGCCGTTTTTGTCCTTGAAGTAGTGACTGATGATCCCCGTGGAAACGCCCGCCCGACGGGCGATCTGCGCGATCGTCGCGTCGTGCATTCCCACTTCATTTATTGCTTCCAGCGTGGCGTCGATAAGCTGCCTGCGCCGGATCGGCTGCATCCCCACTTTGGGCATTTTTGCCACTCCATTCATCAGCGTTGGTAATACATTAAAGCGGTTTTTGATTGGACGTTCAATATAAAATGTGTCTTAATTGTTGCGGATTTGGATTTTAATAGTTGCAAAAACAGTGGGGATACTGGATGACAGACCTTTCACAAGACAGAGAAAAAGACAAAATCAACCCGGTCGTTTTTTACACCTCCGCCGGGCTGATTTTGTTGTTTTCCCTGACGACGATCTTCTTTCGTGATTTTTCCGCCGAGTGGATTGGGCGCACCCTGAACTGGGTGTCGAAGACCTTCGGCTGGTACTACCTGCTGGCGGCGACGCTCTACATCGTCTTCGTCGTCTGCATTGCGTGCTCGCGCTTCGGCTCCGTGAAGCTCGGGCCGGAGCAGTCCAAGCCCGAGTTCAGCCTGCTGAGCTGGGCGGCGATGCTGTTTGCCGCGGGCATCGGCATCGACCTGATGTTCTTCTCGGTGGCCGAGCCGGTCACGCAGTATATGCAGCCGCCGGAAGGGGCGGGGCAGACGATGGAGGCCGCGCGCCAGGCGATGGTCTGGACGCTGTTCCACTACGGCTTAACCGGCTGGTCGATGTACGCCCTGATGGGGATGGCGCTGGGATACTTTAGCTATCGTTATAATTTGCCCCTCACCATCCGCTCCGCGCTCTACCCGATCTTCGGCAAAAAAATTAACGGGCCGATTGGCCACAGCGTGGATATCGCGGCGGTGATCGGCACCATTTTTGGTATCGCGACGACGCTGGGGATTGGCGTGGTGCAGCTCAACTACGGGCTGAGCGTGCTGTTTGATATCCCGGATTCAATGGCGGCGAAAGCGGCGCTGATTGCGCTGTCGGTGATTATTGCCACCATTTCGGTGACCTCCGGCGTGGACAAGGGCATCCGCGTGCTCTCCGAGCTGAACGTCGCGCTGGCGCTGGGCCTGATCCTGTTCGTGCTGTTTATGGGCGACACCTCGTTCCTGCTCAACGCGCTGGTGCTCAACGTGGGCGACTACGTGAACCGCTTTATGGGCATGACGCTGAACAGCTTCGCCTTCGACCGCCCGGTAGAGTGGATGAACAGCTGGACGCTGTTCTTCTGGGCGTGGTGGGTGGCGTGGTCGCCGTTTGTCGGCCTGTTCCTGGCGCGCATCTCGCGCGGGCGCACCATTCGCCAGTTCGTGATGGGCACGCTGATTATCCCGTTCACCTTTACGCTGCTGTGGCTGTCGGTGTTCGGCAACAGCGCGCTGCACGAGATCATTCACGGCAATGCGGGCTTTGCTCAGGAAGCGATGGCGCACCCGGAGCGCGGCTTCTACAGCCTGCTGGCGCAGTATCCGGCGTTTACCTTTAGCGCCTCCGTGGCGACCATCACCGGCCTGCTGTTCTACGTCACCTCGGCGGACTCCGGCGCGCTGGTGCTGGGCAACTTCACCTCGAAGCTGAAGGACATCAACAGCGACGCGCCGAACTGGCTGCGCATCTTCTGGTCGGTCGCCATCGGCCTGCTGACCCTCGGCATGCTGATGACCAACGGCATTTCGGCGCTGCAAAACACCACGGTGATTATGGGGCTGCCGTTCAGCTTCGTGATCTTCTTCGTGATGGCCGGGCTGTATAAATCGCTCAAGGTAGAGGACTATCGCCGCGAAAGCGCCAGCCGCGATACCGCCCCGCGCCCGCTGGGATTGCAGGACCGCCTGAGCTGGAAAAAGCGCCTCTCGCGCCTGATGAACTACCCCGGCACGCGCTACACCAGGCAGATGATGGAAACGGTCTGCTACCCGGCGATGGAGGAGGTGGCGCAGGAGCTGAAGCTGCGCGGGGCTTACGTCGAGCTGAAAAGCCTGCCGCCGGACGAGGGCGAGAATCTGGGGCACCTGGATCTGCTGGTGCACATGGGCGACGAGCAGAACTTTGTCTACCAGATTTGGCCGCAGCAGTATTCGGTGCCCGGGTTTACCTACCGCGCGCGCAGCGGGAAATCGACCTATTACCGGCTCGAGACGTTCCTGCTTGAGGGAAGTCAGGGTAACGATCTGATGGACTACAGCAAAGAGCAGGTGATCACGGACATTCTCGACCAGTACGAGCGCCACCTGAACTTTATTCACCTCCACAGGGAAGCGCCGGGCAATAGCGTTATGTTCCCGGATACCTGATTCCCTTCAAACATTTTCCGTTCCTCTGCGGGCAAGGTTGATAGTCAACCTTGCCTTTTTTTTACCTGCGTGATGCAGCGGTGATTATTGTTAATTTGCGTTGAGAAAATTGATCTGGGAAGGGGTTTTAATTCAATTATATGATTTTGTTAAGATTATTTTGCTTTTTGGAAGCGCCTGGAATGTTTCAAGTGTAAAGAAGGTTCAGCGTTTGTCAGTTTTCATTTGGGAAAATCGCAAAAGATGTCATGAAAAATCCTAAATTAACCCTATTAAGACTAGGTTTAACAGGGCTGAGATATCTTTGTAACTCATTGATTATAAAATAATGTTTATTTTTTGTAGGTTTTTTTACTAATCATACGTAAATTTTAGATAGATATATTGATGTGAATTTTTTGTTTCGCAATGCGGTTATAAAAAACATAAATGCAACATTTGTGTTTTTAAACTTAATAAAACGTGTTAAGTGGATTTTTGTGTCGCATTGAGTGTGTATGGTAGTGATTTGCTTTAATAAATTAGTCTCATTGTCACATTTTCTCCATTTTAATAACATTTCAGTGCATCAGATGAACACCGAAACCCTTTCGAATGGAGAAGACGCCGACATGGAAATGAGAACGATAAACTTCTAAGGAGTCTTTGTGCCTTTTGTCTCTGACGAGCTTCTGTATGGATACACGATTTTCCATCATCTTGAGTATCGGCTTTCAACCAGAACGCTTATCAACATCAAGAATGGACGTATTAAAAGATTCGGCACGACGAAAGCGAGACTGTTCGAGTATCTCCTGGCGGGGATGGATAACGAAATTGTTTACGATAATGACATCATCATCCACGTGTTCGACGATTATGGACTCCGGTGCTCGAAATCCTACTTGTTGTCCATGATGAAGAAAATTCAGAACGCGTTTAATACCGTGGGCTTTGAACGGTACCCTTTTACAAGAGCGTATGGGAAAGCGTACAAAATCGACCGCGGTTCGTTAGAACGCATATATGTTGTCAAACCTTCTTCACAATGACGATGATAAATTTCAAAAGGAATGAATTTTGACGGCGCTATTAGTTTTCTCCCGAAACTTTGCCATGAGGCAGGCAATTAAATCATTGAACTCAGGCAGCAGGGAAATATTTTATTTTGACAACCGGCTGGAGTTTTTAGTCAGCGCGACCATTCTGGATAAGTCCTACATTCTCATCGATACCATTGGAGAAAGTAGCGAGAATATCCGCTGGCTCTATTACCGGCTTGCGGCGAGAGGGTTATTGCGCCTTACCTATTTTATTGCGCCCGAGGATAATGCGGAGAACGGATTTTTAAAATTCTTCCGCCTTGTCACCACGCTTAAGGATCTCAAGCAGCTGTGCGAGCGCGCCTCTAAGCATCGGGCGACTGAAAACCCCTGCGTATTAAAAGACGTGCTGTATCAGAGGCTGTCGACGCGGCTATCGGACGATCATTTAAACTTTCTCCTGAAGGTTTATGACAAATCGACGAGCCAGTGTCGAATTAAAAATAAATACGAAATTAACAAAAATTACTATGTCAGAAATCGACTGGCGTTAGGCAATGGTCTGGAAATGAAACAGCTTATTTTACTTTTATCATCGCAAAGCCTGAGGTGTTCATAGCAAAACCACGCCTGATTACCGCCTCGAACGAAAAAAATTAATTTAGCGGCCCAGTTCCGCTCTTCCTGCGCAAAAGCGAATTTTGCGCAGATACCTTCAATCCTGAGGATATATAGCTATGCAAATGAAGTTAAGCAGTGTCATTCGAAATATGGTCGCGGCAGCAGCCGTTTCTGGAATAACGTTTGCCGCCAGCGCGGCCGACGGACAAATCAACTTTACCGGCACCATTCTGGATTCTGCCTGTACGATTGATACCAACACGGCGAACCAGACCGTTAACCTCGGCAAAATCCCTAAGAGCTCGTTTAACGCGGCCGGGGCCGTTGCTGCCGCAACCCGCTTCAGCATTGTGTTGAACAACTGCCCTGCGGCCGTCACCTCTGCCTCCGTGAAGTTTGACGGCACGGCGGACAGCAGCGACACCAACATTCTTGCGCTGAACAGCGGTCAAACGGCGAAAGGCGTCGGCGTGGCGTTCTATGAAGAGGACGGTATCACCGCGATCCCGCTGGCGACCCAGTCTAAGAGCATCACCCTCGACACCAGCGCAGGCGAAGAGCCCGCCAACAGCAACAAGATGACCTTCGTGGCGAAATACAAGGCGACGCAGGCTGCCGTGGTGGCGGGTACGGCAAACGCAACGTCAGATTTTACCATTACCTATCAGTAATACGCCGGGCGTACCTAAGGTGCGCCCCGTTGTTTCCTGCCGGAATATCGGGGAAGTATGATGAGTCAACTTATTCGAACGATTGTATTATTAGGCGCTTGCCTGCTCTCCATTCCTGGACAGGCCAGCATCACCGTTGGCGGAACGCGCTTAATTTATAATGGAGCTGAAAACGAAGCCTCACTTCCTGTGAGTAACAGCAAGGATGCTGTTCCTTATTTAATTCAGTCATGGGTTGAATTAAGCGAAAATTCGAAGGAGCAGGTTCCTTTTATCGTCACGCCGCCGTTGTTTCGCCTCGACGGTGGCCATGAAAATACGCTGCGGGTCATTTATACCGGCGAGAAGCCGCTGCCTGAAAATCGCGAATCCGTTTTCTGGCTTAACGTAAAGTCTATTCCCTCCATGACCCGGTCAGATGAAAACCGTCTGCTTATTGCCGTGAAGACGCGCATGAAGCTTTTCTACCGGCCTGCGGCCCTCTCGTCGGAAAACGCGGCTGAGGCATGGGCGAAATTAACCTTTGAGCCGCGCGGCGACCGTCTGGTGATAGCGAATCCGACGCCGTTCTACGTTTCTCTTTATTCATTAACGGTTGGCAATAAAACGATCGCGCAGCCGCCCATGATTTCGCCCTTGAGTTCCGTAACGGTGGCCGGGAGTGGAGGGCAGGTGGCGTGGAAAGCCATAAATGATTTTGGTGGCGTAACGACAGAAAAGCGCCAGATGCTGAAATAAAAAATATTAACAACACGCTATGTCACTCGCGCAGGTAAGCAAAGTGAATATTGTTTCTTATTCTCGATATGGTTTTTTCTCTGGCTCGTGGCCTCACCGCGTCAGTCGACTTTCGACGATAGCGCTTTTTATTTCGGGCGTATTTCCCGCAGCCGCGGGCGATCTCTATTTTATGGCCGATGCGCTTGAAAAAATGCACTCTACGTCTCAGGAGATCGATCTGGGCCGCTTCGAGCGGGGCGAGCAGTTGCCCGGCACCTACAGGGTGGAAATTTGGCTCAATGAAAATTATATCCGAACGGAAAATATCTCTTTTGTACCTGTAAACGGCGTCGGGCTGGCGCCGGAGCTTAACCGCGGCGAGCTGGAGTCGCTCGGCGTCAGGGTTAAAGCCTTTCCTGAATTAGCGATGCTGCCGGGCGAGACCATTATTACCGATCCCGGCGCATTTATACCGGATGCCACCGCCCGCCTGGATTTTGACCGGCAGAGGCTGGATATCTCCATCCCGCAATCGGCGCTTAACGCGCGGGCGCGCGGCACCGTCGATCCGGCGCTCTGGAACCAGGGCATTTCTGCGCTGCTGGTCAATTACAGCATCAACGGGTCGCGCAGCTGGAGCCGGGGCGGCGAGACGCAGGATCAGCTCTACACCAACCTGCAAAGCGGCATTAACGTGGGGCCGTGGCGCCTGCGCAACTACAGCACCGCGACGAAGAACAACGGAAAACAGTCGTTTTCGTCACTGAATACCACCCTGAGCCGCGACGTGCAGTTCTTGCGGGGGCAGTTCCAGGTGGGGGAAACCAGCACCCCCGGCGACGTGTTTGACAGCGTGATGTTTCGCGGAGCGCAGGTTTTTTCCGATGACACCATGCTGCCGGAGAGCATGCGCGGCTTCGCCCCCATCATTCGGGGGATCGCCCGCACCAACGCCACGGTCACCGTGAAGCAAAACGGCTATACGGTCTATCAAACCTACGTGGCGCCCGGCAGCTTTGAAATTCGCGATCTCTATCCCACGTCGGCGAGCGGCGATCTGGACATTGTGGTCACCGAAGCCGACGGCAGCGTCCAGCATTTCGTGCAGCCTTTCTCTGCGGTTCCGGTCATGCTGCGGGAAGGGCGCGTGAAGTATGCGCTGAGCACCGGGGAGTACCGCACCACGAAGCACGGCGCGCAAACGCCCTCATTCGGCCTCGGCACGCTGGCCTATGGCCTCTCCAATCACCTCACGCTGTATGGCGGCGTTCTGGGGGCGAGCAACTATACCTCCGGCGTGCTCGGTACCGGCCTCAGCTTTGGCGACATTGGCTCGCTGTCGGCGGACGTTACCGTTGCCGATAGCCAGCTCGATGATGAGAAAAAGCGCCGCAGCCGGGGGCAGTCCTATCGCGTGCAGTATTCGAAAACGGTGGCCACCACCGACACCACGGTGACGCTCGCCAGCTATCGCTACTCGACGGAAGGGTTTTATACCTTTCAGGAAGTGAATGAATTTAGCAGCCAGCGCTACAACAAGCGCAGCCGACTGCAGCTCAACCTCAGCCAGTCGCTGCAGAGCTGGGGAAACTTTTATATTTCGGCCTATCAGCAGGACTACTGGAGCAAGCGGGGCTATGAGCGCAACGTCAGCACCGGCTTTAACACCAGCATCAGCGATGTCAATTACTCGCTCGGCTACACCTACAGCGAAACGCCGGGCAAAGACCGCAAGGACCAGATCCTGGCCTTCAGCCTGCAGGTGCCGCTGAGCAAATGGCTGCCGCAAAGCTGGGCCAGCTACAGCGTGAATATGCAAAAGAATGGTCCGGAGACGCATCAGGTGGGGCTGAGCGGCACCGCGCTCGCCGATAACAACCTGAGCTACCTGGTCCAGCAGGGCTATACCTCGTCGGGCGGGGAGTCGAGAAGCGCCCTGAGTGGAACCTACAAGGGCGGCTACGGCACCGTGAGCGCGGGCTATAACCACAGCCGACAGAACAGCCAGCTGAACTTTGGCCTGCAGGGGGGGATCGTCGGCCATGAGCACGGCGTGACCTTCTCGCAGCCGCTGGGAGATACCGTTGTGCTGCTGGAAGCGCAGGGCGCGCCCGGCGTGCGGGTGCGCAACAACCCCGGCGTGAAAACGGACTGGCGCGGCTACGCGGTGGTGCCCTATGCCAGCGCCTATCAGGAAAACCGGATTGCGATAGACACCGGCTCGCTGGGGCCGGACGTGGATGTGGCCGAGTCGGTGGTCAACGTCGTGCCGACGCGCGGCGCGGTGGTGCGCGCGACGTTCAACGCGCGAACCGGGTACCGGGCCTTAATCACGCTGCGGTATCAGAACTCGCCGGTGCCCTTTGGCGCGATGGTCACGCTCAGCGGTAGCGATGCGATGAGCATTGTGGGAAGCGACGGCGAGGTTTACATGAGCGGCCTGAACGACGGCGACGGCTTAACGGTACGCTGGGGGGCGAAAACCTGCCGCGCCAGAATAACCCTGAATGCCCTACCGGGGAAAATTCAGCGTACCGCCGCGGCGTGTCGTTAAATTTCTTACTGCGTTGACGCGCATGATGACTTTTGTGAGGGAAGGCCTACGCCTCACCTAAAAGGAAGGAACGTATGATGTCCACCGGATTAAAAATCGCGACGGCCGCTGCATGTTGCGCGCTCTCCTGGAACGCCCTTGCGCTCTGCACCGCAAACGACGTGGCGGTGAACGTTGAGCAGAATATCGTCGTTCAGCGGGATGCGCCCGTTGGGACGGTATTGGCGACGATCGTCACCAGTAACCCCATGACGTGCGATCCTCAGGGACAGCAAATTGGCTACGATGGCTCGTGGTTTATTCAGCTCTCCGGGACGAATGCGGATTATGGCGCCTCGCCGCTGGCCAACGTGCGGGCGACGGAGGTTCCGGGCATCGGCATCCGCTGGAAGAACTTTTCCAGCACCACGCAAAGCAGCGAGTTTGTCACCCGGATGAACCTCAATAATGCGAGCTGGCGGCGAGGGATCCTCCAGGATGGCGTATCAACGTTCACGGATACCTTCGAGCTGATCAAAACCAGCACCACCCCGGCGACGGGCTCAATACCCGCGATGACGATCAATATGGAGTACAGCACGCCGGTCAGTAATAACGTCAAGCGCCTGCCGCTGTATAAATATCTCTTTTCGCCGATCAATATCAGCACCGCCTCCTGCCAGATTGAGGATAAAAATTTGAATATCAATATGGGGATTGCGCTGCTGCCGAAGTTTAACGGCGTGGGCAGCACCCAGAATCCGGTGGCGTTTTCCATACCGCTGATTTGCGATGCGCAGACCGCGGTGAATGTAACCCTGGATAACGTCAGCCCGCTTGCCGATCCCGCTAACGGCGTGCTGGGGTTAAACAGCAGCTCGACGGCACAAGGCTTGGGCATTCAGCTGAAATATAACGATGCGCCGGTGCAGTTCGGCACGCTCATCAACTACGGCACGACCACCTCGCCGGGGGAGGTGGTCAATATTCCCTTCAGGGCCGCGTATTATATGACCGCAGCGAATGCGCGGTCAGGCTCGGTGAGTGCCACGGCGTCATTTACCATGACCTACCGTTGACCTGCCCGCAGGCGGAAATACGCGAAAGGGGGCCATCTGGCCCCCTTTGCAACGGCGTAAATCTTGCCCTTATTTCCCCAGCAGCTCCCTGCGCACAATGTCCGCGCCCGCGCTCAGCGCGGCCAGCTTGCCGCGCGCCACGCCGCGGGACAGCGGCGCCATGCCGCAGTTGGTGGACGGATACAGCTTATCGGCATCCACGAACTGCAGGGCCTTGCGCAGCGTGGCCGCCACCTCTTCCGGCGTCTCGATGGCGTTTGTCGCCACGTCAATTGCGCCGACCATCACCTTTTTCCCGCGAATGATTTCAATTAAATCCATCGGCACGCGTGAGTTCTGGCACTCCAGCGAGATGATGTCGATGCTCGATTTTTGCAGCTTCGGAAATGCCTCTTCGTACTGACGCCACTCCGAGCCCAGCGTTTTTTTCCAGTCGGTATTAGCCTTGATGCCGTAGCCGTAGCAAATGTGCACGGCGGTTTCGCATTTTAGCCCTTCGACGGCGCGCTCCAGCGCGGCGACGCCCCAGTCGTTCACCTCGTCAAAGAAGACGTTAAACGCGGGCTCGTCGAACTGGATAATGTCCACGCCCGCCGCCTCAAGCTCTTTCGCCTCCTGGTTGAGGATGCGGGCGAACTCCCAGGCCAGCTTTTCGCGGCTTTTGTAGTGGCTGTCGTACAGCGTGTCGATCATCGTCATCGGGCCGGGCAGCGCCCATTTGATCGGCTGCGCGGTTTGGCTGCGCAGGAACTTCGCATCCTCCACGAAAACCGGCTTCAGGCGCGACACCGCGCCCACCACCGTAGGCACGCTCGCGTCATAGCGATTGCGGATTTTCACCACTTCGCGCTTCTCAAAATCGACGCCGTTCAGGTGCTCGATAAAGGTGGTGACGAAGTGCTGGCGCGTCTGCTCCCCGTCGCTGACGATATCAATCCCCGCCTGCAGCTGGTCCAGCAGGGACAGGCGCAGCGCATCCTGCTTGCCCTCGATGAGCCCTTCGTCCTGCAGTTTCCACGGCGACCACAGCGTCTCCGGCTGCGCCAGCCATGATGGTTTCGGCAGGCTGCCCGCGGTGGACGTCGGTAATAGCTTTTTCATAATCAGTAACCCTGTAAATTCGGTGAATCAGCGCGCGTAATGAGCAGACCACTGCTCGAGAATCGCTTTGTTCGGCTTAATGAAGTGTTCTTCGGTAAATTTCCCCTGCTCAACCGCCAGGTGGCTGCGCTCCTCGCGATCGTAAACAATGCGCGTCAGGGAGTGATCCGGGTTCGCCAGGCTGGGCTGATAGCGCTCGCCCGCCGCGGAGTTGGCGTTGTAAATCTCCGGGCGATAGATTTTCTGGAACGTCTCCATCGTGCTGATGGTGCCGATCAGCTGCAGCGGGCTGTAGTCGCTGAGCACGTCACCGGCGAAGTAAAAGGCCAGCGGCGCAACGCTGTTTTCCGGCATAAAGAAGCGAGCCTTCAGGCCCATCTTGCTGAAGTAGAGATCGGTGAGCGAGGGCGCATCCTGCTGGTATTCAGCCCCTAGCACCGGATGCACGTAGCCCGTGCGGGTGTAGACATTTTTACTCGACACGCTCAGGCAGATGGTCGGCTGCTGTGAAAAATGGCGTTTATATTCATCCGAATTAACGAAATGCTTAAACAAATTGCCGTGCAGCACGCCGAAATTTTCCGGCAGGCTGAAGGTGTGCCGGTTTTTATTATGCTCGGGCAGCAGCACGCTAAAGTCGTAATCACGAACGTAGGAAGAGAAATTATTCCCGACGATGCCCTCAGTGCGCTCGTTCGTCTGCCTGTCGAGAACGGTGGTTTTCAATATTTCAATGGCCGGGAAGGTTTCGCCGTTGCCGTTTATATCCACCTCGGCAGAGATAATATCCAGCTCTACGGCATAGCGATCGCCGTTCGGATTATCCTTTTGCGCCAGCGAGTTAAAGCGGTTGTTCATCATCAAAATGGCGTTACGCAAATTTTGCTGACGACTTTCTCCGCGCGCCAGGTTCGCAAAGTTGGTGGTAATACGCGTATTTTTTGAAGGGTTATAGTCTTCATCAAAACGAAGCGTTTTTATGGTGAAGGCGAAGGCTTTATTCATCGTAATAGGGTATCCCGGTCTCTCATATAAAATCTGACGCGATTCTATAAAACAATATTCTCGATATTGCTGGCGGTTAATAACATTACGTTATTTATGTCAGAGTCACCGGGCGGCGAACAGTGATTTAATTTCACTGAAGATGAACAAACTTCACGTTGGCAAAAGGGGCGGGGCGGCGGCACCTGCTGCGCCTGACGTCAGCGGCCGCGCTAAAAATCAATAATGATAACTATTTTCATTTAAATATAGCCTGTGCTATACAATATAGCTAAGGCTAATTTCGATATGTTTTTAACCACTTCAGGAGACTTCTGCGATGCACCCTATGCAAGGATTGAAAACGCTGCTGCTGAGCGCGCTGCTTATGGTGGGGACCTCCGCCAGCGCGCGGGCCGCCGAAAAATTTCAGGTCATCACCACCTTTACCGTCATTGCGGATATGGCGAAAAACGTGGCGGGCGACGCCGCAGACGTCACCTCGATCACCCGGCCGGGCGCGGAGATCCACGAGTATCAGCCGACGCCCGGCGACATCAAGCGCGCCCAGAAGGCGCAGCTGATCCTGTCCAACGGCATGAACCTCGAGCTGTGGTTTCAGCGGTTTTATCAGCACCTGAGCGGCGTGCCCGAAGCGGTGGTGACGACGGGCATCACCCCGATGGGCATCTCCGAAGGGCCTTACGACGGCAAGCCGAACCCCCACGCGTGGATGTCTCCCGATAACGCGCTGATTTACGTCGACAACATCCGCGACGCGCTGGCGAAGTACGACCCGGCGAACGCGCAGACCTATCAGCGCAACGCTGAAGCCTACAAGCAGAAGATCACCTCCACCCTCGAACCGCTGCGTAAGCAGGTGGCGGCGATCCCGGAAGACAAGCGCTGGATGGTGACCAGCGAAGGCGCCTTCTCCTATCTGGCGCGGGATCTGGGCATGAAGGAGCTGTACCTGTGGCCGATCAACGCCGATCGGCAGGGCACGCCGCAGCAGGTGCGCAAGGTCATCGACCTGGTGAAAAAACATCGCATTCCGGCCGTGTTTAGCGAAAGCACGGTCTCGGATAAGCCCGCCCGCCAGGTGGCGCGGGAAACGGGGGCGCACTACGGCGGCGTGCTGTACGTTGACTCCCTGAGTGCGGCAAACGGTCCGGTGCCAACCTACCTCGACCTGCTCAACGTCACGACCCGCACCCTGGTGCAGGGCATTAACGACGGTATGAAGGAGTAATTATGCCGAAGGGGATTGTCGTCACCGATCTGACCGTAACCTACCGCAACGGCCACACGGCGCTGCGCAACGCGTCGTTCAGCGTGCCCGGCGCATCGATAGCCGCGCTGGTGGGGGTTAACGGCTCTGGCAAATCCACGCTGTTCAAAGCGGTGATGGGCTTCGTGCGGGCGTCAGGCGGCGACATCACTATTCAGGGGCTGCCTCCGCAACGGGCGCTGCGGCAGAACCTGGTCGCCTACGTTCCGCAGTCCGAAGAGGTCGACTGGTCGTTTCCGGTGCTGGTTGAGGATGTTGTCATGATGGGCCGCTATGGGCACATGGGCTTTTTGCGTCGACCCAGGGCGGGCGACAGGCAGATCGTCACCGACGCCCTGAGGCGCGTTGATATGCTCGAGCTGCGCCACCGGCAAATCGGCGAGCTGTCCGGCGGGCAAAAGAAACGCGTTTTTCTGGCCCGGGCGATAGCCCAGCAGGGCGAGGTGATCCTGCTCGACGAGCCGTTTACGGGCGTGGACGTCAAAACCGAAGCCAGGATCATCACCCTGCTGCGGGAGCTGCGCGACGAGGGTAAAACCATGCTGGTGTCGACGCATAACCTGGGCTCGGTCACCGAGTTTTGCGATTACACGGTGATGGTTAAAGGCACGGTGCTGGCGAGCGGGCCGACGGAGACCACCTTCACCGCGGATAACCTTGAGCGCGCCTTTAGCGGCGTGCTGCGCCACGTGGTGCTCAGCGGTTCCGAAGATCGCATCATCACCGATGACGAACGTCCGTTTGTCACCCACCGTCAGGAGGCCAAATGAACGCGCTGCTTGAGCCGTTTGGCTATGAGTACATGCTGAACGCGATGTGGGTCTCTGCCATGGTCGGCGGCCTGTGCGCCTTTCTCTCCTGCTACCTGATGCTCAAAGGGTGGTCGTTAATCGGCGATGCCCTGTCGCACGCCATCGTCCCCGGCGTGGCGGGGGCCTATATGCTCGGGCTGCCGTTCGCGCTCGGGGCGTTCCTGTCCGGCGGGCTGGCCGCGGGCAGCATGCTGTTTCTCAACCAGCGCAGCCGCCTGAAAGAGGACGCCATTATCGGGCTGATTTTCTCCTCCTTTTTCGGGCTGGGGCTGTTTATGGTGTCCCTTAACCCGACTTCGGTGAATATTCAGACGATCGTGCTGGGCAACATTCTGGCGATTGCCCCGGCCGATATCCTCCAGCTGGCGATCATCGGCGCGGTGTCGATGCTGGTGCTGCTGGTGAAGTGGAAAGATCTGATGGTGACCTTTTTTGATGAGAACCACGCGCGGGCCATCGGCCTGCGTCCGGAGCGGTTAAAAATTCTGTTCTTTACGCTGCTGGCGGTGTCTACCGTCGCGGCGCTGCAAACCGTCGGGGCGTTTCTGGTGATCTGCCTCGTCGTCACGCCTGGCGCCACCGCGTGGCTGCTGACCGATCGTTTTCCGCGGCTGCTGGTGATAGCCGTCGCGATTGGCAGCATCACCAGCTTTCTCGGCGCGTGGGCCAGCTACTATCTGGACGGCGCGACCGGCGGCATTATCGTCGTGGCGCAGACCCTGCTGTTCCTGCTGGCGTTCGTCTTTGCGCCTAAGCACGGGCTGCTGGCGAGCCGCCGTCGCGCGCTGGAGGCACACCCATGATCGCGCTGCTCCTTGAACCATTCCAGTTTGCGTTTATGAACAACGCGCTGCTGATTGCGCTGGTGGTGGCAATTCCCTGCGCGCTGCTGTCGGTTTTTCTGGTGCTCAAGGGCTGGGCGCTGATGGGCGACGCCATGAGCCACGCCGTTTTCCCCGGCGTGGTGCTGGCGTGGATGATGGGCCTGCCGCTGGCGCTGGGCGCGTTCGTTGCCGGTCTGTTCTGCGCGGTAGCGACGGGATACCTGAAGGACAACAGCCGCATCAAGCAGGACACGGTGATGGGGATCGTCTTCTCCGGCATGTTCGCCGTCGGGCTGATTTTATACATCGCGGTAAAACCGGAGGTGCATCTCGACCACATTCTGTTTGGCGATATGCTGGGGATCAACGATATGGACATGCTGCAAAGCGGGATCGTGGCGGCGGGCATCGCGCTGGTGATTGGCCTGAAGTGGCGCGATTTTCTGCTCTTCAGCTTTGATTACCAGCAGGCTCAGGCCTGCGGGCTGCGCACGCGCTGGCTGCACTACGGTCTGCTGTGCATGGTCTCGCTGACGATAGTGGCGACCCTGAAGGCGGTGGGCATAATTCTGTCGATCTCGCTGCTGATTGCGCCGGGCGCGATTGCCGTGCTTCTGACCCGACGCTTTCACGCGGCGCTGCTGGCGGCAACGGTGATTTCGATGCTGACCTGCGTTACCGGCGTTTACCTCTCTTTCTACATTGACAGCGCGCCCGCGCCCACCATCGTGGTGCTGTTCGCGCTGGTGTTTATCGTCACCTTCACGGCGACCAGCCTCAGCGCGAAGCGGCGGGAGCAGAGTGCAGCAGCGCGATCAGCATAGTGTCCTCGCGCAGCCAGGGCAGCCGGAACGTGAAGCCCTCCCCGAAGCCCGCGAGCGGGCGGGTTAGGGCCAGCGTCAGGCTCTCGTCGTCCAGCGCGGTGACGCGGGCGCAGTCAAAGCCCATCATCTCGCCGACCGCGGGGTAAAGCGCCTTAAACAGGCTCTCTTTGGCGCTGAACGCCAGCGTCAGGGCCAGGGCAAAAGGCAGCGCCGCCGCGCGCAGCAGGGGCTCTTCGTCGGGGCCGATAATGCCATCCTTAATCTCTTCAGCCTCGCCTGCGGGAAGCATGATCTCGCAGTCAATGCCCGTAAGGGCGTTCGTTGCCACCACCGCCAGCGCGCAGCGCGAGGTGTGGCTGATGCTGCCGCTGAACCCGGCGGGCCACAGCGGCTCGCCGCTGCTGCCGGTGCCCGGTACCGCCGTGATGCCGTGCGCCTTCAGCGCATGGGCGGCGGCGATGCGTCCGGCCAGGTGTTCGGCTTTCCGCTTTGAGGCGGCATGTGAGAATTTTTCATGGTGAGGGAGCCAGAGGAGATCGGCGTCGGTGAAGGTTTCAGGAGCGAAGTCGACGCGGTGTACGGTGTGTCCGGCAAGAGAAAATGTGCCGTGGGCTGTGCGCATGGTTTTTCCCCCTCACCCTGACCCTCTCCCCGGAGGGGAGAGGGAATGATTGACTCCGATACCTTAAAAGCGCGTATTCACGCTCATATACCAGGTCCGACCCGGTTCATTATACGTATACGCTCCCGCACCGTACATATACGCGCCGGTCGCGGCGTTGCCGGTGGTCTGGGCGTTACCCGCACGCCACTGGCGCTTGTCGAAGACGTTGTCCACGCCGCCGGTCAGGCTGACGTTTTTGGTCATGTCCCAGGTCGCGCTCAGGCCGACGATACTGTAAGGGCTCACTTCGTCTTTCTCCGAGCCGGTCACTGGCTGGCCCTTGTAGTTGTATTTCTTCGGCTGCTGCTTGCCGTACCAGGTGAAGGTCGACTGCAGCGACACGTCCTGATGCACCTGCCAGCTCAGCGTGGAGTTCAGGGTGTATTCAGGAATGATCGACAGACGGTCGCCGGTCTCCTTGTTTTTACTCTGCAGCATGTAGGTGATGTTGTTGGTCCAGTTGATCGTGTCGCTGACCGGCACGTTCAGGGAACCTTCCAGCCCTTCCACCACCGCCTTCGGCACGTTTTCCCACTGGTAAATATCCGTGGTGACTTTGCCGGATGAGGTCTGGCCGATAGGCGCATAGCCCGCCTCAATCTTGTTGCGGTAATCGTTGCGGAACCAGGTCACGCCCGCCAGCCAGCCGTCGTGTTTCCACTCGAGGCCAATCTCCTTGTTGATGCTGGTTTCGGCTTTCAGATCGTCATTACCCATCATGTAGCAGCCCACGCCGTCGGAACTGGCGTAGCAGCCCTGGCCCTTGCTGTAGAGCAGGTAGTTCGGGTTCGTCTGGTACAGGCTCGGGGCTTTGTAGGCGCGCGCGATACCCATCTTCAGGGTGAAATCATCGCCTAAACCCTGCGACAGGTTCAGGGACGGGCTCCAGTTGTTGCCCACGATCGTGTGGTGATCGAAGCGCAGCGCCGGGGTCAGCATGGTGCTGTCGGTCAGCTCCATGTTGTTTTCGGCGAACAGGGAGAAAATCTCCGCCGAGGTGTACGGGCTGCGGTCGTCGCTCATGCCCGGAATGGTGCCGCCCTGCTGGGTCTGGGTGAAGGAGGTCGAATCCTTCATGCGCTGCTGGTTCCACTCGGTGCCCAGCGTCAGGTTCTGGTTGACGAGGAAATCAATCGGCAGGTTGATTTCGCTGTGCAGCATCACGTCGGCCAGGTCGGTATCGGTAAATTTATCGCTGCTGAACAGCCCCTCCAGGCCGCCCGCCAGCCCCTCGCCGAGGCGGGAGTTGCGCGTATGTTCGTACTGCGCCCAGTTGCTGGTGGTAATGCCGTTATCCCAGCCGCCGTTCCAGGTCACGGCGTAGTTCTGGCGATAGATACGGTTGGTCTCTTTGCCGTAGTTTTTCTTCACCAGCGCGTTGTCGTTGTTGGTGTTCTGGGTATCGCCCGCGTAGAGGTTGTTCTGGCGGCTGTAGCCCGCCTCAAACTCCAGGGACTGCATCGGGGCGAAGTCCCAGCGCACCACGCCGTTGATGTCCTTATTCTCAACGCCCTCACGGCCTGCGGGCAGCGTGTTGGCATAGGCGCCGGTACGTTCAGACTGGTGGCCCTGGTTGATGTCCCACGCGTCGGCCTGGGTTTTGTCCAGATTGCCGAACATGCGGAAGCTGAAGTCGCCGCCCAGCGGGCCGCTGAGGCTGAAGTTGGTGCGTTTCGTTGAGCCTTCGTCTTTGTGCTCGGGCGCGTTGAAATAGGTGTTCCAGGAGCCATGCCACTGGTTATCGAATTTTTTGGTGATGATGTTCACCACGCCGCCCGCGGCACCGTTGCCGTAGCGCGCGGCGGCAGGACCGCGAATGACCTCAATGCGTTCGATCATCTCCGGCGGCACCCAGCCCGTGTCGCCGCGGGTATCGCGCTCGCCGCGCCAGCCCAGGCGGATAGAGTTACGGCTGGTCACCGGCTTGCCGTCGATCAGGATCAGGGTGTTTTCCGGCCCCATGCCGCGAATGTCGATCTGGCGGTTGTTGCCGCGCTGGCCGCTGGTGGAGTTCCCGGTGAGGTTAACGCCGGGCATGGTGCGGATGATTTCAGCCACGTCGCGGGCGGGCGGGTTTTTACGGATTTGATCGGCGGTAATGGTGGAGACCCCCGGCGCCTGCAGGTTTTGCTCGGCGGCGGTGATGACCATCGTATCTTCGTGCTGTGCGGTGGCCTTATCGTCTGCCAGCGCCGGCAGCGCGACGCCGTAAATCCCTACGTTGACCAGCAAGGCCAGGGAGTGAATCTTCTTATTCATTGTACGTCCTGCTTTTCGTGCCGCATCCCCTTGGCTCCATTCCCAAAGGGGAGAGGAGGCGGCAAGTTGTCATCCGCATGTTGCGTAAGCAGCCCTGTCCTCGAGCGCACACAACGCGTGGCATGGTTATTTTATAAGCGCGCTTCCCACAGCGCGGGCACTACGCTATTGCAAATGCAAATAGTTATCAATAATATTATCAATAAAATTTGTCTTGTAACAAAAAAAGACGTGTCAGACGTGGGGTTATAAGGGTGACGGCGTTAACAACGGGAAGTGAAGCCTGGTGGCAGTCGAAGCGCGGGCCTGAATGGGTGCGTGAAAAGGAGAAATATCGCGTCACGTTCTGGTGGCGCGATCCGGCAGGCGCGCAGGACGCCTCACCGGTAAAGCGCGTCTGGCTGTACGTCACCGGCGTGACCGATCACCATCAAAATGCCCGCCCGCAGTCGCTGACGCGCATTCCCGATACCGACGTCTGGCAGTGGCAGGGCGAGTTCAGCCCCGAGTGGCGCGGCAGCTACTGTTTTATCCCCTCAGAAAATGAAGATGACTTTGCCGATGCGGTGTTTGCAGGCGAGCAGCCGGACCGCGCTTCTCTGCGCGAAGGCTGGCGAAAACTACTGCCGCATGCGGTTTCTGATCCGCTCAACTCCCAGAGCTGGCGCGGCGGGCGCGGCCACGCGGTCTCCGCGCTGGAAATGCCCGGCGCCCCCGAGCAGCCCGGCTGGAACCGCCCCGATACGCCATATACCCCGCCCGTGCTTATCGACTGGCGCAGCGAGCGGCTGGGCAACCGCCGCCGCGTCTGGATCTTCACCACCGGAGAAGCGACGCCGGATCGCCCGCTGGCGGTGCTGCTCGACGGCCAGTTCTGGGCCGAAAGCATGCCCGTCTGGCCCGCGCTGGCGGCGCTCACCCGCGAGGGCAGGCTGCCGCCCGCGGTCTACGTGCTGATCGACGTCATCGATACCGCCCACCGTAGCCGCGAGCTGCCCTGCAACCCCGATTTCTGGCTGGCGGTGCAGGACGAACTTCTTCCCCGAATTAACGCCCTCGCGCCGTTCAGCGACCGCGCTGACCGTACCGTCGTGGCGGGCCAGAGCTTCGGCGGCCTGTCCGCGCTCTACGCCGCGCTCGGCTGGCCGCAGCGCTTTGGCTGCGCGCTCAGCCAGTCCGGCTCCTTTTGGTGGCCGCACCGCGGCGCGGCGCAGGACGGGCTGCTCGTCGAACGGCTGAAGGCGGGTGAAATCGCCGCGCGCGGCCTGCGCATCGTGCTTGAGGCCGGGCGCAACGAGCCGCTGATCTTCCGCACCAATCAGGCGATTTACGCCGAGCTGCAGCGCGCGCACCAGGTTGACTGGCGCGAGGTTGACGGCGGACACGACGCGCTGTGCTGGCGCGGTGGGCTGACGCAGGGGCTAATGACCCTGTGGCAGCCGCTTACTCAATAACGGAGCCCGTATGCAATTCAGCAATCCTTTCGATAATCCGCAGGGACGCTTTGCCATTTTGCAAAATGACCAGGCGCAGTACAGCCTGTGGCCCCAGCAGTGCGCGCTGCCGGCGGGCTGGCGCGTGGTGTGCGAAGCGCAGTCCCAGGAGGCGTGTCAGCAGTGGCTGGCCGAGCGCTGGCAAACCCTGCAACCCACCTGTTACGCGGGGGAAAACGCATGAACCGTCTTCCTCTCGTCGCCGCCCAGCCAGGCATCTGGATGGCGGAGCAGCTTTCCGCGCTGCCGAACGCCTGGAGCGTGGCGCACTACACCGAGCTAAGCGGTGACATTGACGCGCCGCTGCTGGCGCGCGCCATTGTTGAAGGAATAAGGCAGGCCGACACGCTGCGCACCCGCTTTGCTGAGGATAACGGCGAGGTGTGGCAGTGGGTGGACGACGCCATGACGCTGCCCGAACCGCCCATCGTTCGCGTGGATTCCCACGCCGCCGCCGTGGCGCTGATGGAGGCCGATCTCGGCCAGAACCTGCGCGTCGACGGCGGCCAGCCGCTGGCCTTTCATCAGCTGATTCAGGTCGGCGAACGCCGCTGGTGCTGGTATCAGCGCTATCACCATCTGGTGGTGGATGGCTTCAGCTTCCCGGCCATTACCCGCCAGATCGCCGCCATTTATCGCGCGTGGCAAAACGGGGAGCCAACCCCCGCATCGCCGTTTACGCCGTTCGCCGAGGTGGTGGACGAGTACCAGCGCTACCGTGAAAGCGACGCCTACGCGCGCGACGGCGCCTTCTGGGCCGAGCAGCGCAGGCAGCTGCCTCCGCCGGTGTCGCTCTCCTCTGCACCGCTGCCGGGACGGGCGGCAACGACCGATATTCTGCGCATGAAGATCGCGGCCGACGGCCACGCGTTTCGCCAGCTTTCGCAGGCGGCGGGGGCGGTGCAGGGCACCGATCTGGCGCTCGCGCTGGTAGCGCTGTGGCTCGGTCGCCTCACCGGGCGGCTGGACTATGCCGCCGGATTTATCTTTATGCGCCGCATGGGGTCCGCGGCGCTAACCGCGACCGGCCCGGTGCTGAACGTGCTGCCGATGGCGGTGAACATCGCGCCGCACGAGAGCCTGCCGGAGCTGGCGATGCGCCTTGCGGGCCAGCTGAGAAAAATGCGCCGCCACCAGCGCTACGACGCCGAGCAGATCGTTCGCGACGCCGGAAAGGCGGCGGGAGATGAGGCGCTGTTTGGCCCGGTGCTCAACGTTAAGGTGTTCGACTATCAGCTGGATATCCCGGGCGTGGAGGCCATCACCCACACGCTGGCGACCGGCCCGGTGAACGATCTTGAGCTGGCGCTGTTCCCGGACGAGCGGGGCGGCCTGAGCGTTGAAATCCTGGCCAACAAGCAGCGCTACGACGAGGCGACGCTCGCCCGCCACGCGGCGCGCCTGAACGCAATGCTGGTGCAGTTTGCGGCGAACCCGGACCTGCGCTGCGGCGAGGTCGAAACCGTTTCAGACCAAGAATACGCCCGGCTAGCGCGCGTCAACGATACCGGGCTGGCGCTGCCGTCCACCACGCTCGCGGATCTGGTGGCGGAGCAGGCGCGCAGAACGCCGGACGCTCCCGCGCTGGCGGATGCGCACATTACGCTCAGCTACCGCGAGATGCGCGAGCAGGTCGTGGCGCTGGCAAACCTGCTGCGCGCGCGCGGCGTGAAGCCGGGCGACAGCGTGGCCGTGGCCCTGCCGCGCTCGGTGTTCCTGACGCTGGCGCTGCACGGCATCGTTGAAGCGGGCGCCGCGTGGCTGCCGCTGGACACCGGCTACCCGGACGATCGCCTGCGGATGATGCTGGAGGACGCAAAGCCGTCCCTGCTGATCGCCACCGACGAGCAGCGCTCGCGCTTTAGCGATCTGTCGATTACCGCGCTTAGTTACAACATGCTTTTACCTGCTGCGGGCACGGAGCCGCTGCGGCTGGCGAAACCGGAGCAGACCGCGTATATCATCTTTACCTCCGGGTCGACCGGGCGTCCGAAAGGGGTGATGGTGGGGCATACCGCCATCGTCAACCGCCTGCTGTGGATGCAGAACCACTACCCGCTCACCGCGCAGGACGTGGTGGCGCAGAAAACGCCGTGCAGCTTTGACGTGTCGGTCTGGGAGTTCTGGTGGCCGTTTATCGCCGGGGCGAAGCTGGTGATGGCCGAGCCGGACGCGCACCGCGATCCGCTGGCGATGCAGAGCTTCTTTGCGCAGCACGGCGTCACCACCACCCACTTCGTGCCGTCGATGCTGGCGGCGTTCGTCGCCTCCCTCACGCCGGAAAACGTTGGCTGCTGCAGCACGCTCAACAAGGTGTTCTGCAGCGGCGAGGCGCTGCCGACGGCGCTGTGCCGCGAGTGGGAGCAGCTGACCCACGCGCCGCTGCACAACCTGTATGGCCCGACCGAAGCGGCGGTCGACGTAAGCTGGTATCCGGCGTATGGCCCGGAGCTGGCGGCGGTGGAGGGCAACAGCGTGCCGATCGGCTTCCCGGTGTGGAACACGGGGCTGCGCATTCTGGATGCGATGATGCGCCCGGTGCCGTTCGGCGTGGCGGGCGATCTCTACCTGACGGGGATCCAGCTGGCGCAGGGCTATCTGGGGCGGCCCGATCTCACCGCCAGCCGCTTTATCGCCGATCCGTTTGCCCCCGGCGAGCGTATGTACCGCACGGGCGACGTCGCCCGCTGGCTGGAGAACGGCGCGGTGGAATATTTAGGCCGCAGCGACGATCAGCTGAAAATTCGCGGCCAGCGCATCGAGCTGGGCGAAATCGACCGGGCGATGCTGTCGCTACCGGACGTGGCGCAGGCGGTGGCGCACGCGTGCGTCTTTAACCAGGCGGCGGCCACCGGCGGCGATGCCCGCCAGCTGGTGGGGTACGTTGTTTCTGAATCGGGCTTACCGCTGGATCGCGACGCACTGCTGGCCTCGCTCAGGGCGCAATTGCCGCCGCACATGGTCCCGGTGGTGCTGGTGCAAATCAGCGCGCTGCCGCTCAGCGCCAACGGCAAGCTCGACCGCAAGGCGCTGCCGCTGCCGGAGCTGACCAGCAAAGCCTCCGGCCGCGCGCCGGAGACGGAAACCGAGCACGCCGTCGCGCAGGCGTTTTCCGCGCTGCTGGGCTGCGAGGTGAACGATATCGAAGCCGATTTCTTTGCCCTTGGCGGCCACTCGCTGCTGGCGATGCGCCTGGCGGCACAGCTTAGCCGGGCGTTTGCCCGCCGGGTCACGCCGGGGCAGATCATGGTCGCCTCGACGGTCGGCCAGCTTAGCGCGCTGCTGGACTCAGCGATGAGCGACGAGCAGGCGCAGCGTCTTGGCTATGAAACGATCCTGCCGCTGCGCGAAAGCGACGGCCCGACGCTGTTCTGCTTCCATCCGGCGTCCGGATTTGCCTGGCAGTTCAGCGTGCTGGCGCGCTACCTCAGCCCGCGCTGGTCGATTACCGGCATTCAGTCGCCGCGCCCGGACGGACCCATGCAGCAGCGTGCGGATCTCGACGGCGTGATTGAGCATCACATGAACACGCTGCGCCAGCAGCAGCCGCAGGGGCCGTACTATCTGTTTGGCTACTCCCTTGGCGGCACGCTCGCACAGGGTATCGCTGCCCGACTGCGCGAACAGGGCGAAGCGGTGGCGTTCCTCGGCCTGCTGGACACCTGGCCGCCGGAAACGCAGAACTGGGCGGAAAAAGAGGCCAACGGCCTCGACCCGGAGGTGCTGGCGGAGATCGAGCGCGAGCGTCAGGCGTTTATCGCCGCGCAGCAGGGGCAGGGTTCCAGCGAGCTGTTTAACGCCATCGAGGGCAACTACGCCGATGCGGTGCGTCTGCTCACCACCGCGCACAGCGCGCGCTTTGACGGCAAGGCGACGCTGTTTGTCGCCGAGCGCACGCGCACGATGGATCCGCAGGCCGCCTGGGCGCCGTGGGTGGCGGATCTGGAGGCGTACAGCCAGGACTGCGCCCACGTGGACATCATTTCACCGCAGGCGTTTGAGAGGATTGGGCCGGTGCTGAAGGGGATTTTGGGGTAACGTCAAAAGCGCCTCACCCCAGCCCTCTCCCCAAAGGGGAGAGGGTGTAATCGTCCCCTCTCCCCTTTGGGGAGAGGGTCAGGGTGAGGGGACATCAAACCGCACGTTTTCCAAGCGGCACCACCAGCGGCGTGCCCGCCACCGGATCGTCAATAATCATGCAGCGCATGCCGTAGATCCGCTCGATCAGATCCGGCGTCACAATTTCCTTCGGCGCGCCCTGCGCCACGATCTCGCCGTCGCGCAGCGCAATCAGATGCGTGGCGTAGCGGCACGCCTGATTCAGATCGTGCAGCACCGCTGCCAGCGTATACCCCTGGGTGCGGTTCAGCTCGCTCAGCAGCTCAAGCAGATCGATCTGATGGCTGATGTCCAGCCAGGTCGTCGGCTCGTCCAGCAGCATGATCGAGGTTTCCTGCGCCAGCACCATCGCAATCCACGCCCGCTGGCGCTGCCCGCCGGAAAGCGTATCCACGCTCTGCAACGCAAGGTCGGTAATGCCCGTCGCCCGCATCGCGCGCGTCACCGCCGCGTCGTCCTCTTTGCGCCAGCGGGTGAACAGCGGCTGGTGCGGATAGCGCCCGCGCGACACCAGCTCCTGCACCGTGATATCCCCCGGCGTGGTGGCGTTTTGCGCCAGCAGCCCGATGCGCCGCGCCACCTCCTTGCTGGCAAAGCGCTGGATCTGCTCCCCGTCGAGGAACACGCTGCCCTCGGTCGGCGTCATCAGGCGGCTCAGGGTGCGCAAGAGGGTCGATTTGCCGCAGCCGTTCGGGCCGATTATCGCCGTGAAGTGGCCGTCCGGAATGGAAACGCTCAGGTCGCGGGCAATGATTTTTTTGCCGTAGCCGAGGGTTAAGCTTTCGCCGCGCAAGCGGGTTGTTGAATCGGTCATTTCCTGCGTGACTCCTGAACGAGCAAGACGATGAGGTAAATCCCGCCGAGGCTGACGGTCACCACGCCCACCGGAAGTTGATAAGGCATAAACAGACGCTGGGCGCAGAGATCGGCGGCCAGCAGCAGCAGGGAACCGCACAGCGCCGCCTGGGTTAAGCCCCAGCGTGCGGTGCCGCTGACCCGCCGCGCGATGTGCGGAGCCACCAGCGCGATAAACGAGATCGGCCCGGCGATCGCCGTGGCGGCGGCGGTCAGCAGTACGGCCACCAGCATCAGCATCAGCCGCGAGCGCTCGACGCTCACGCCCAGGGCGCAGGCGCTGTCGTCGCCCATCTCCAGCAGGCGCATGCGGCGCACCAGCAGCAGCGCGCCGACAAACATCAGCACGATCAGCGGCGCGGCGGGCCAGACCTTGCTCCACGTCAGCCCGTTGAGCGATCCGGCGTACCACAGCCCGGCCGAGACCGCCGTCTCCAGCGAGGCCTGCAGCAGAAGCCAGGTGTTGAACGCCATCAGCATGGCGCGCACCCCGATGCCGATAATGATCAGGCGGAAGGTGTCGATGCCGTTGCGCCAGGCCAGCGCCCAGATGACCAGCGAGGTTAAAATCCCGCCCGCCATCGCCGTCACGGTGATGGCCGTCAGGTGCTGACCAAACAGCACCATCGCCACCAGCACGCCGCTCCACGCCCCGGTGTTCAGGCCCATCACGTCCGGGCTGCCGAGGGGGTTGCGCATCAGCGACTGGAAGATCGCCCCGCTGACGCCCAGCGCCGCGCCGACGAGGATCGCCATCGCCACGCGCGGCAGCCGCCACTCGGTTACGACGAGGGTGACGTTGCGCGGCGCGTTGCCGAGCAGGGCGTTAAAGACCTGCGTAAAATCGAGCGTTACCGCGCCGCTGCGCAGGCTCCAGGCGGCCAGCAGCACAATGGCGAGAGCCAGCAGGGAAAGGCTGGTCACTAAGCGACGGGACGGGGCCATCATGCGCCACCTCCGCGCCTGCGTCGTACAAGGAAAATCAGCACCGGCGCGCCGATAAAGGCGCTCACCACCGACACGCGCAGCTCGCCCGGCACCAGCAGGCGGCCCAGCACGTCGGCAAACAGCAGCAGGGCAGGGGTGGCGAGCAGCGTCACCGGCAGCGACCAGCGGTGATCGGCCCCCACCAGCCAGCGCGCCATGTGCGGCATCATCAGGCCGATAAAGGCAATCGGGCCGACGACCGCGGTGGCGCTGCCGCAGAGTACGGTAATCGCCAGCAGGCCAATAAGCTGCGTGCGCGCCACGCGGTTGCCGAGCGCGGTGGCGGTGTCGCTGCCCAGGCTCAGGCTGTTGAGCGCCCGGCTTAAGAACAGCGCGACGGCGGCGGCAATTGTCACCGGGATGACGACGACCTTGAGGGTGTCAAGGGTGCGGATATCCAGCGAGCCCGCCTGCCAGAAGCGCAGCTGGTCGTAGACGTCCGGGTTGAGCAGGGCGATGCCGTTGGTCATGCCTTCCAGCACCGCGGCCAGCGCCACGCCTGCCAGCGTCAGGCGCACCGGGCTAAGCTGCCCGCCGCCCTGGCTGCCGGTAAAGGCTACCAGCAGCGAGGCAGCCAGCGCGCCGCAGAACGCCATCGCCAGCTGTTCGGTGGGCGACGAAAAGCCAAACAGCGCCGCGCCGAGGACAATGGCAAAGCTGGCGCCGGAGTTCACGCCCAGAATGCCGGGGTCGGCGAGCGGGTTGCGGGTCAGGGTTTGCATCAGCGCACCGGCAAGGCCGAGCGCGCCGCCGGCCAGCAGCCCGGCAAGGGTGCGGGGAAGACGCGCGTCCAGCACGATGGTGCAGTCGGCGCTCGTGCAGGTGCCCGAGAGCGCATCGATAATGACGGAAGCAGGCAGCGGCTTCGCGCCGACCAGCAGGCTGAGCGCAGCCGCAAGGATCAACAGCAGCAATAACGCGGGCACGGCAAGGGCGCGCACCGCGGAAGAGGAAAACGACATAGCAACATCCATGATGTGATAATGATAGTGATTATCGTTATCTATCTTATTTGGCTATGTTAGCATGTGCGCCCATGG
This sequence comes from Enterobacter sp. KBR-315C3_2022, assembly GCF_041399425.1. Classification (NCBI taxonomy): domain Bacteria; kingdom Pseudomonadati; phylum Pseudomonadota; class Gammaproteobacteria; order Enterobacterales; family Enterobacteriaceae; genus Enterobacter; species Enterobacter sp. KBR-315C3_2022. Next base: position 178,602 of record NZ_JBGKEB010000008.1, on the reverse strand, counting down.
AATGGATAGAAATACGCACAAGGCCTTGTCATGAATCAAAAATCCTGGCTGCTCAACCTCAGCCTGCTGAAAACGCATCCGGCGTATCGCGCCGTTTTTATCGCCCGCTTTATCTCCATTTTGTCCCTCGGCCTGCTCGGCGTGGCCGTGCCGGTGCAGATCCAGGCGATGACGCACTCCAGCTGGCTGGTGGGGCTTTCCGTGACCTTAACCGGCGGGGCGATGTTTATCGGCCTGATGGTTGGCGGCGTGCTGGCGGACCGCTACGAGCGTAAAAAGCTGATCCTGCTGGCGCGCGGCACCTGCGGCGTGGGCTTTATCGGACTGTGCCTGAACGCCCTGCTGCCAGAGCCGTCGCTAATGGCGATTTATGCGCTCGGCCTGTGGGACGGCTTTTTTGCCTCGCTCGGCGTCACGGCTCTGCTGGCGGCGACGCCCGCGCTGGTGGGGCGCGAAAACCTGATGCAGGCGGGGGCAATCACGATGCTCACCGTGCGCCTCGGCTCGGTGATTTCGCCGATGGTGGGCGGGCTATTGCTGGCGACCGGCAACGTGGCGTGGAACTACGGGCTGGCGGCGGCGGGGACGTTTATCACCACGCTCACGCTGCTGCGCCTGCCGCTGCTGCCGCCTCCGCCGCAGCCGCGCGAGCATCCATTGAAGTCGCTGATGGCGGCGATCCGCTTTCTCTTCAGCAATCCGCTCATCGGCGGCATTGCGCTGATCGGCGGCCTGCTGACGATGGCGAGCGCGGTGCGCGTGCTGTACCCGGCGCTGGCGGGCGAGTGGCGGATGAGCGCCTCAGAGATCGGCATTCTGTATGCGGCTATTCCGCTGGGGGCCGCGCTCGGCGCGCTGACCAGCGGCAATCTGGCGCAGAGCGCGCGCCCGGGGCTGATTATGCTGGCGTCGACGCTGGCGTCGTTTATCGCCATCGGCTTCTTTAGCCTGATGCCCGTCTGGGCGCTGGGCGTGATGTGCCTGGTGATTTTCGGCTGGCTGAGCGCGGTGAGTTCGCTGCTGCAGTACACCCTGATCCAGACCCAGACTCCGGAAGGCATGCTCGGGCGCATCAACGGCCTGTGGACCGCGCAGAACGTGACGGGCGATGCGATTGGCGCGGCGATCCTCGGCGGACTGGGTGCCGTGATGACGCCGGTGGCCTCGGCGAGCAGCAGCGGGTTCGTCCTTGCGATTATTGGCGTGATTTTACTGGTGACGTTGGCGGAATTGCGGCGGTTCCGGCAGGAGCCTGCTCCGGTTTAATGTGGTGGAATTTGCCGGGTGGCGCTGCGCTTTACCCGGCCAACATTTTGCACTCCGCCGACCCTGTAGGTCGGGTAAGGCGTAGCCGCCACCCGACAAAAAGTCCCGGTGGCGCTGCGCTTATTTAAATAACGAATCCAGACGCTGCAGCACCAGCATCGCGCTGTAATAATCCAGGCGGAACGTCTCCGTGCCTAATGCCCAGACGCGTTTGTTCTGCACGGACGGCAGGTGCGCCAGCAGCGGGTTGGCGTAAATCGCCTCTGCGTCCTTCTCGTCTCCGGCAAACAGGAACAGCCCTTCGCCGTTCAGGCCCGCCGCCAGGTTTTCCCCGCCCAGCTGAATGATGTCGTGGCGTTTGCCCTGGCTTGTCGAGGTCTGCAGCCCGGCAGGCAGCTCCGCCAGCGTGAAGCCGAGCTGGTGCAGCAGCTGGCCCTGCGCGGACTCGGCGGTCCACAGATTCGCGCTGTGCGCGGCGGCGGTGTAGACGATGGCGTTCACCGGCTGCGGCGGCATCTTCATCTGCTGTTTCACCTGCGCCAGCTGCTTATCAAACTCGGCAACGCGCGCGCTGGCCTGCTTCTCCTGCCCGGTTATCGCGCCGAGCTGCGTCAGCAGATCCTGCCAGCTTTTATCATCGTAGTTAATCACCAGCGTCGGGGCGATGGCGGAAAGCTGGTCGTACAGCGCCAGCGCGGAATCGCCCCCGGTGGCGCTGATCAAAATCAGGTCCGGCATCTGGGCCGCCACCGCTTCGGCGCTCGGCTCGCCGATGTACAGCCGCGCAACGTTACGCTGCTTCGCAATCTCTCCCCACTGGCGCAGGAAGCCCTGCGCATCCGCCACGCGGTTGTTGGGCGTAGTGGCGCCGCTGGCAACGACCGGCGCGTCAATGGCCAGCAGGGAGCCGGTCAGCGTCACGCTGGTGGAGACGATGCGCGTCGGTTTGCTTTCAAGCGTGTGGACGCCGCGGGCGTCGGTAACCTGACGCGGCCAGTCGGCGGCGGTGGCTGAGGTAAGTCCTAAAACCCAAATCCCGGCTAAAAGGAGGGCGTTTCGGCAAAGCGCGGAGAATTTCACGGCACGTGATCCTGTTTTTATTGAGGTTAATGCTTCTCATTTTCATCACTCCGCCGCCGCGATGCAAGCGATAGTCGCACAAGTTGCGCGCTCTGCGGTTGACAGTGAGGCGGTCTGGGATTAGGTTAGCGGTCGAAAATATAAATGATAATCATTATTGCTACTTTTATCATTTTAAGGAGGATGATATGGATACGTCATTGGCTGAGGACATCCAGCACACCGCGACCACGCTGCAATCAGACAGCTTTTTCTTTATGTCGCCTTACCGCAGTTTTACCACGTCAGGCTGCTTTGCCCGCTTTGCTGAACCCGCCGCTGGCGGCGACGATCCGGCCGGGCGCTTCCAGCAAAAGCTCGCGCAGGCTTTCCAGACCGCGAAGGCCAGCGGCATTGCTCACCCGATTATGGTGGGCGCTATTCCGTTCGATACCCGCAAGCCGTCTTCCCTGTTTATTCCCAAACAATGGCAAACCTTCTCGCGCCCGGCGCGCCAGCAGTCCGCGCGCTATTTTTCCGACGTCCAGGCGCTGAAGGTCGCGCAGCGCACCGAGATCCCGCCGCAGCCCGAATTTGAAGAGATGGTGGCCCGCGCGGCGGCGCTGACCGCCACGCCGCAGGTGAATAAGGTGGTGCTGTCACGCCTGATTGATATCGCTACCGACGCAAACATTGACGCCGGGGCCCTGCTGGAGCGCCTGATCGCCCAGAACCCGGCGAGCTATAACTTCCACGTGCCGCTGGAAGACGGCGGCGCGCTGCTCGGCGCAAGCCCGGAGCTGCTGCTGCGCAAAGAGGGGACGCATTTTAGCTCGCTGCCGCTGGCGGGCTCCGCGCGCCGTCAGCCGGACGACGTGCTCGACCGCGAGGCGGGCCACAGGCTGCTGGCGTCGGAAAAAGATCGCCACGAGCACGACCTGGTGACTCAGGCGATGAAGGCCGTGCTTGCCCCGCGCAGCCACCACCTCAGCATGCCTGCGACACCGCAGCTAATCACCACGCCGACGCTGTGGCACCTGGCCACGCCGGTGGAGGGCGACGCGCGCGACGGCGAAAACGCGCTGACGCTGGCCTGCCTGCTGCACCCGACGCCCGCGCTGAGCGGCTTCCCGCATCTGGCGGCAAAAGAGCTCATTGCCGAGCTGGAGCCGTTCGACCGCGAGCTGTTCGGCGGCATCGTCGGCTGGTGCGACAGCGAGGGCAACGGCGAGTGGGTGGTCACTATCCGCTGCGCGCGCCTGCGCGAAAACCGCGTTCGCCTGTTTGCCGGCGCGGGCATTGTCCCTGCCTCCTCACCGATCGGCGAGTGGCGTGAAACCGGCGTGAAGCTTTCCACCATGCTGAACGTGTTTGGCCTGCACTGAGGAATCCCCATGACTATTCCCTTTACCCGCTGGCCCGAGGATTTTGCCCGCCGCTACCGTGAAAAAGGCTACTGGCAGGATCTGCCGCTGACCCACATTCTGACCGACCGCGCGCAGAGCGATGCCGTCGCCATCATCGACGGCGAGCGCCTGCTGACCTACCGCGAGTTTCATCAGGCGGCGAACAACCTTGCCGCCGCGCTGCAGGCGCAGGGCGTCAAGCGCGGGGAGACCGCGCTGGTCCAGTTGGGCAACGTGGCCGAGTTTTACATCACCTTCTTTGCGCTGCTGCAAATCGGCGTCGCGCCGGTCAACGCGCTCTTCAGCCATCAGCGCAGCGAGCTGAACGCCTACGCCGCGCAGATTAAGCCCGCAGTGCTGATTGCCGATCGCGATCACTCCCTGTTCGCCAATGATGACTTCCTCAACGCCTTTGTGGACGAACACCGCTCGGTGCGCGCGGTGCTGCTGCGCGGGGATAGCGGTGAACGCGCGCTGGAAGCGGCGATTGCCCGCCGCGCGGAGGGCTTTATCCCGACCCCGACGCCCGCCGATGAGGTTGCGTTCTTCCAGCTCTCCGGCGGCAGCACCGGCACGCCGAAGCTGATCCCGCGCACGCACAACGACTACGACTACAGCATCCGCCGCAGCAACGTAATTTGCGGCATCACCGCCGAAACCCGCTACCTGAACGCGCTGCCCGCGGCGCATAACTACGCCATGAGCTCGCCGGGCTCGCTGGGCATTTTCACCGCGGGCGGCCGCGTGGTGCTGGCGAACGATCCAAGCGCCACGCTCTGCTTCCCGCTGATTGAAAAACATCAGATTACCGTCACCTCGCTGGTGCCGCCTGCGGTCAGCCTGTGGCTGCAGGCGATCGCCGACGGCGCGGGCAACGCGCAGCTTGCCTCCCTGACGCTGCTCCAGGTCGGCGGTGCGCGCCTCTCCGCCACGCTCGCCGCGCGCATACCGGCAGAGATCGGCTGCCAGCTTCAGCAGGTGTTCGGCATGGCGGAAGGGCTGGTGAACTACACCGCCCTCGACGACACGCCGGAGCGGATTATCAACACCCAGGGCCGCCCGATGTGCCCGGACGACGAGGTGTGGGTCGCCGACGAGAACGGCAATCCGCTGCCGCGCGGGGAAGTGGGGCGCTTAATGACGCGCGGCCCGTACACCTTCCGCGGCTATTTCAACAGCCCGGAGCACAACGCCAGCGCCTTTGACGCCGACGGCTTTTACTGTTCGGGCGATCTGATTGCCATCGACGAGCAGGGCTACATCACCGTGCAGGGGCGCGAAAAAGATCAGATCAACCGCGGCGGGGAGAAGATCGCCGCCGAGGAGATCGAGAACCTGCTGCTGCGCCACGAGGCGGTGATCCACGCCGCGCTGGTGAGCATGGAGGACAGCCTGCTGGGCGAGAAAAGCTGCGCGTATCTGGTGGTCAAGCAGCCGCTGCGCGCGGTCGAGGTGCGCCGCTTCCTGCGCGAGCAGGGCGTTGCCGAATTTAAGCTGCCGGACCGCGTGGAGAGCGTCGACGCGCTCCCGCTCACGCCGGTTGGCAAAGTCGATAAGAAACAGCTGCGCCTGTGGCTCGCGGAACGCGCACAGGGCTGAGGAAAAAGAGTATGGCTATCCCAAAATTAACCGCCTACGCGCTGCCAACGGCGGCAGAGCTGCCGACCAACAAGGTGAACTGGGCGTTTGAGCCCGAGCGCGCGGCGCTGCTGATCCACGACATGCAGGAGTATTTCCTGAACTTCTGGGGCGAAAACAGCCCGATGATGGCGCAGGTGGTGGCGAACATCGCGAAGCTTCGCGCGTACTGCAAAGAACACAACATTCCGGTCTACTACACCGCCCAGCCTAAAGAGCAGAGCGATGAAGACCGCGCGCTGCTGAACGACATGTGGGGGCCGGGGCTGACCCGCTCGCCGGAGCAGCAGCGCATCGTTGCCGAGCTTGCGCCCGACGAGGCGGACACCGTGCTGGTGAAGTGGCGCTACAGCGCGTTCCACCGCTCGCCGCTGGAGCTGATGCTGAAAGAGACCGGGCGCAACCAGCTGCTGATTACCGGCGTGTATGCGCACATCGGCTGCATGACCACCGCTACAGACGCGTTTATGCGCGACATCAAGCCGTTCTTCATCGCCGACGCGCTGGCGGATTTCACCCGCGACGAGCACCTGATGTCCCTCAACTACGTGGCCGGACGATCCGGGCGCGTGGTGATGACCGACGAGCTGCTGCCGTCCGTTCCGGCGTCGAAAGCCGCGCTGCGCGAGGTGGTACTGCCGCTGCTGGACGAATCCGACGAGCCGATGGACGACGAAAACCTGATCGACTACGGGCTGGACTCGGTGCGCATGATGGCGCTGGCCGCGCGCTGGCGCAAAGTGCACGGCGATATCGATTTCGTGATGCTGGCAAAAAATCCAACGATCGACGCCTGGTGGGCGCTGCTCTCCCGCGAGGTGAAGTGATGGCGTGTGATTTTACCGGCAAAAACGTGTGGGTCACGGGGGCCGGAAAGGGCATCGGGTACGCGACCGCGCGGGCGTTTAGCGAGGCGGGCGCGCGGGTGACCGGGTTCGACCTGGCCTTCCCGCTGGACGATTACCCGTTCGCAACCGAAACGCTGAACGTGGCGGACGCCGCGCAGGTGGGTGACGTTTGCGGGCGACTGCTTGGTCGCGTTGAGCGGCTGGACGTGCTGGTCAACGCGGCGGGCATTCTGCGCATGGGGGCGACGGAGCAGCTCTCGCAGGAGGACTGGCAGCAGACCTTCGCGGTCAACGTCGGCGGCGCGTTTAACCTCTTCCAGCAGACGATGGGCCAGTTCCGCCGCCAGCAGGGCGGGGCGATCGTTACCGTGGCGTCCGACGCGGCGCACACGCCGCGCATCGGCATGAGCGCCTACGGCGCGTCGAAGGCGGCGCTCAAAAGCCTGGCGCTGACCGTCGGGCTGGAGCTGGCGGGCAGCGGCGTGCGCTGTAACCTGGTGTCGCCAGGCTCAACGGACACCGATATGCAGCGCACCCTGTGGACCCGCGACGACGCGGAACAGCAGCGCATTCGCGGCTTCGGCGAGCAGTTCAAGCTCGGCATTCCGCTCGGCAAAATCGCCCGTCCGCAGGAGATTGCCAGTACCGTGCTGTTCCTCGCGTCCGACGCGGCCAGCCATATCACCCTGCAGGATATCGTCGTGGACGGCGGCTCCACGCTGGGGGCGTAAGATGATCTGGAAACGGCATTTATCCCTTGATGAGCTCAACGCCACCAGCATGAACACGATGGTGGCGCATCTCGGCATCGTTTATACCCGCCTCGGCGACGAGACGCTGGAAGCGGAGATGCCGGTGGACGCGCGCACCCATCAGCCGTTTGGCCTGCTGCACGGCGGGGCGTCCGCGGCGCTGGCGGAAACGCTCGGCTCAATGGCCGGGTTTTTGATGACCCGCGACGGACAGAACGTGGTGGGCACCGAGCTGAACGCCACGCACCACCGCGCGGTGTCGCAGGGCAAGGTGCGCGGCGTGTGCCAGCCGCTGCACCTGGGGCGTACCAGCCAGAGCTGGGAGATTACGGTGTTTGACGAGCAGGGAAGGCGGTGCTGTACGTGCCGGTTGAGTACGATGGTGCTGGGGTAGTATTGCGCAGAATTGCCGGGTGGAGGCTTCGCCTTACCCGGCCTACATTCGACGCGTAGGCCCGGTAAGCGAAGCGCCACCGGGCGGTATTTACAGCATCGATACAATCCGCTTCAACAACCGAATCCTCGGTTCAATCGACGCCTTATCCAGCCACTCTGCCGGGCTGTGGAAGCCCGCGCCAATCGGCCCCAGGCCGTCGAGGGTCGGAATGCCGAGTGCGGCGGTGTGGTTGGCGTCGCTGCCGCCGCCGACCGCCTGCCAGGTGATGGCGATCCCCTCTTCTTTGCCCGCCCGCTCGACCAGCTGCATCAGCTGCTGCGTGGCGTCACTCGCCGCCATCGCCGGCTTGTGGTTCACGCGGGTTAATGTGGTGGTCACGCCCTCTAAAAAGCCTTTTTCGCACAGCGCGTCCAGCGCCTGATTCACCCGATCGTACTCGTCGTTTTCCCAGAAGCGCACGTCGAGTTCGGCAAAGGCGCTGTCCGCCACCACGTTGGCCGCGCTGCCGCCGCGGATCGCGCCGACGTTCAGCGTGGTGCCGCGATCCCAGTCGGTCAGCGCGTTAATGGCGGCCACGGCGTGCGCCAGCGCGGTAATCGCCGAGCGGCCTTTTTCCGGATCGTTACCCGCGTGCGCCGCCACGCCGCTGAAGGTGAGGTGGTATCCCGCCATGCCTTTGCGCGCCTTCACCAGCGAGCCGTCGGCGCGCGCGGCTTCGCACACCAGCACGCGGCGCGAGCGCTTAGCCAGCTCGCCGATCCACGCGTGGGAATAGACCGAGCCGGTCTCTTCGTCGGGGTTCATCGCCACCGCGATCGCCAGACGATCCTTATCGGCGGCGTCCAGCTCGCGCATCGCCCACAGGATGTTCAGCAGCCCGCTTTTCATATCGGACACGCCCGGGCCGTACAGGCGGGTTGCGTCTTCGCTCATCGGACGCTCGGCCACGGTGCCGGGGGCAAATACGGTATCAAGATGGCCAACGAGCAGGACGTCGAACTGCTCGGCCTGCGGTTTGTTGCTGACGAAGACGCCGGGGCCAACCTTATCGCCCAGGTCAACCCGCTCGGCGTGCCAGCCTTCGCGCTGCCAGAGCGCTTCGATAATGCCCGCCACGGTGGCGACGCCGTCGGTGGTCTGGGTGCCGCAATCCACGTTCACCAGGGTTTTTAGCTCTTCAATATAGTGGTCAAGATTCATGATTACGTCCTGTTCAGAGAATGATGCGCATCAGCAGCATGGCTAAGAAGGCGTTGACCACCGAAATGGCGATCATCAGGGGAATGCGTTTGGCGCGCGTGCCGATCACGCCGAGGATGCGGCCGAGGTACTGCACCTGCGAGCCCATCAGGTAGATAGCCGGGGCGAGAATGGCCAGGTGTTCCCCGGTCAGAATGCCTTTATCAAACAGGCCAATGGCGACGCCGATGCCGCCGCCCATCGACATCCAGCCGCCGATCAGCACGGCGGCGGCTTCGCCCGGCAGGCCAAACAGCCCCATCAGCGGCGCGAAGATCATGCCGAGCCCTTTCAGCGCGCCGGTGATCTCCAGCGCCTTGATGATGATAAACGCCATTACCACGTTGGGCAGGGTGCTGCTGGTGGCGATGCCCCAGCCCTTGCGCGCGCCCTCGACGAAGACGTCGGTAATAACCGGATTAGACTGTGGCGCACTCATGCGGCTTCTCCTTGCTTCACGGCGGCAGGTTTTCCTGTAAACGTCAGGATCAGGCGCAGCAGGTTTGCGCCGACTATTTTCATGATAAACATCACGGCGACGCAGGCGCCTATCGAGGCGGGAACCGCCGCGGTGCCATCAGCGGCGACCAGCGTAAAGAGGATCGCCCCCGAGGAGAAGAAGTTGGTGATCATCGCACCCGCGGAAAACTGGAACATGGCGAAGACGTCTTTTTCCGTTTCGCTGATTTGCCCCTCATCGGACAGGTTGCGCGTGAGCGACGCGCCGACGTCGGTGCTTTGCAGGCTGCCGATCAGCGCCAGACCGGCGGTGCCGGGAATGCCCAGCAGCGGGCGCAGCAGCGGAGTTAACAGCTTGCGGGCGGCACGCAGCGCGCCGTAGTGCTCCAGCACGTTGATCATGCCGAGCGCAAACATAACCGCCGGGATCAGCCCGAGCGCGAAGAGAAATCCGTCCATCGCGCCGCTGCCGCCCGTGCCGCGAAAGGCGCTGGTTGCGGTGGTTAACGCGCCGTCGTCGAGGCTGGCCTTGCTGACCACCTTGCCGAACGCGCCGTTGAGGGTGGTGAAATCAAACACGCCGTACCACTCTTTGCCGCCTAACAGGCCGGAGAAGAAAACGGCAGCAAAAGCCAGCGCAAAGTACGCGCCGGGCCCGACCTTATACTCCTGAGGTTCTGAACTTTTCATATCCTTTTCCTTGTTAATGCGCGGGTGCGCAGGCTCATTCTGGCGATGTTTTGCGCAAAAAAAATGATGCAAATCATTTCGTAACGGCGTCACAGGCTGAAAAAGATAAAAATGTGACCAGCGACTGAGCGGGAGCAGGGGGAAAGTGATCGGCTTAACACTGTGGTGTAAATGTCTGGTTTGACCACGCATTATTGCGTTTCAAAGTTGTTAAATTTTAGCGGTTGTTCTAGAAACAAAATGTAACATCTCACTGTTCCACTACAACGGACAACAACTATGAACAACTCAGGGAAATACCTTTTATGGGCAGGGCTCTCCGTTGTGGGAGCCTTTGCCCTGGGCTATATCGCCCTTAATCGGGGCGAGCAGATTAACGCGCTGTGGATTGTGGTCGTCTCGGTCTGTATTTATCTGATCGCGTATCGTTTTTACGGCCGCTATATCGCGAAGAACGTTCTCGGCGTTGACGCGACGCGCATGACGCCTGCCGTGCGCCATAACGACGGGCTGGACTACGTGCCGACGGATAAAAAAGTGCTGTTCGGTCACCATTTTGCCGCTATCGCCGGCGCGGGCCCGCTGGTGGGGCCGGTGCTGGCGGCGCAGATGGGCTACCTGCCGGGAATGATCTGGATCCTGGCGGGCGTGGTGCTGGCCGGTGCGGTGCAGGACTTTATGGTGCTGTTCGTCTCTACCCGCCGCGACGGGCGCTCGCTGGGCGAGCTGGTGAAAGAGGAGATGGGCGCCACCGCAGGCGTGATCGCGCTGGTGGCGACCTTTATGATCATGGTGATCATCCTCGCGGTGCTGGCGATGATCGTGGTAAAAGCGCTGACCCACAGCCCGTGGGGTACCTACACCGTGGCCTTTACCATTCCGCTGGCGCTGTTTATGGGGATCTACATTCGCTATCTGCGCCCGGGGCGCATTGGCGAAGTGTCCGTCATCGGCCTGGTATTCCTCGTGTTCGCGATCATCTCCGGCGGCTGGGTGGCGGAAAGCCCGACCTGGGCGCCGTGGTTTGACTTTACCGGCGTACAGCTGACGTGGATGCTGGTGGGCTACGGATTCGTTGCCGCCGTACTGCCCGTGTGGCTGCTGCTGGCCCCGCGTGACTATCTTTCGACCTTCCTGAAAATCGGCACTATCGTCGGCCTGGCGATCGGCATTCTGATTATGCGCCCGACGCTGACCATGCCCGCGCTGACCAAGTTCATTGACGGCACCGGCCCGGTCTGGACCGGCAACCTGTTCCCGTTCCTGTTTATCACCATCGCCTGCGGCGCGGTGTCCGGCTTCCACGCGCTGATCGCCTCCGGCACCACGCCGAAGATGCTGGCGAATGAAAATCAGGCCTGCCTGATCGGCTACGGCGGCATGCTGATGGAGTCCTTCGTGGCGATTATGGCGCTGGTCTCCGCCTGCATTATCGACCCGGGCGTCTACTTCGCGATGAACAGCCCGATGGCGGTACTGGCCCCTGCCGGAACCGTTGACGTGGTGGCGTCTGCCGCGCAGGTGGTGAGCGGCTGGGGCTTTGCCATTACCCCTGACACGCTGACGCACATTGCGAACGAAGTGGGCGAGCAGTCGATCATCTCCCGCGCGGGCGGCGCGCCGACGCTGGCGGTGGGGATGGCCTATATTCTGCACGGCGCGCTCGGCGGGCTGATGGACGTGTCGTTCTGGTATCACTTCGCCATCCTGTTCGAGGCGCTGTTTATCCTGACGGCGGTCGACGCGGGCACGCGCGCGGCGCGCTTTATGCTCCAGGATCTGCTGGGGGTGATTTCGCCGAACCTGAAGCGTACCGATTCGCTTCCGGCGAACCTGCTGGCGACGGCGCTGTGCGTGCTGGCGTGGGGTTACTTCCTGCACCAGGGCGTTGTCGACCCGCTGGGCGGCATCAACACCCTGTGGCCGCTGTTCGGCATCGCCAACCAGATGCTGGCGGGCATGGCGCTGATGCTCTGCGCGGTGGTGCTGTTCAAGATGAAGCGCCAGCGCTACGCGTGGGTGGCGCTGGTGCCAACCGCGTGGCTGCTGATTTGTACCCTGACCGCGGGCTGGCAGAAAGCGTTTAGCCCGGATAACAAGGTCGGCTTCCTGGCGATTGCCAACAAGTTCCAGGCGATGATCGACAGCGGCAAAATCCCGGCGCAGTACACCGAATCCCAGCTGTCGCAGCTGGTGTTCAACAACCGCCTGGACGCCGGGCTGACCATCTTCTTTATGGTGGTGGTTGTGGTGCTGGCGTTGTATTCTCTCAAGACCGCGCTGGCGGCCCTGAAGGAAGATAAGCCGACGGCAAAAGAGACGCCGTATGAGCCGATGCCGGAAAACCTGGACCAGATTGTGACCCAGGCCAAAGGGGCGCATTAACATAACCAAACCCCTCACCCCAGTGTTATAAGTTCCCTCTCCCCTTTGGGGAGAGGGTTAGGGTGAGGGGGAAAAAAACGAGAAATGACCTATGTTCGACACCCTTTCCAAAGCAGGCAAATACTTAGGCCAGGCCGCCAAAATGATGATCGGCGTGCCGGACTACGATAACTACGTCGATCATATGCGCGTCACCCATCCGGACCAGACGCCGATGACCTACGAGGAATTTTTCCGCGAACGCCAGGAGGCGCGCTACGGCGGCAAGGGCGGCGCGAAGTGCTGTTAACCCTCTTTCGGTAAATAGAGGCTGATCTGCTCCTGCTTACAGCCGTAAATGGCCGCCAGCTTTTCGCGGGTGCGCTTTTGCGGGCGGGAGTCGAGGGCTTCAAGCTGCGACACCGCGGACTGGGTGATGCCCAGTTTCTCCGCCACCTCCTGCTGGGATAACCCGCAGTGGATGCGCCACGCGGCCTGCAGGCTGACGTTTTGCCAGGTCATGATGCTGCACACTTCACCGGGCAATTCCACGTCATCCAGACTATCGTGTTCGACTTCAATATCCTCCAAATCGTCGTCGGTTTCGTCGTCAATCTCAGCCATCTGCAAGCACATGCGGAAGTATTCGTGATAGGGAATAACCACGTACTGCGTTTTTCCGTTATCGTCCTTAATTAGCTGAACAGCCATAGGTGGCTTTCTCCTCGTGCAGGTAAGTTGTTGATGTTCTACGCTTAATGGCCAGAACATAACAATGGTCATCGGGATCGTCCCGAAGCGTATAGATGATGCGGTAATCGCCAACGCGAAGCCGGAAATGATTTTCTGTCGCCGATATTTTTTTGATATCGGGCCGGGGAGCCGAGCGGTCATCCAGCTCGGCAAGCTTTACCTCAATGCGACGCTGATACCGCTCGTCAATTCTGGAAAAAGCCTTTTTTGCACCATTAGACCAGACAATCTTCATCCGTACCTCCACTGTACGCCCACACGAAATATAAGGAAATAGTAAGACTATTAGATAAATTCCGAATTTCTAATGTGTACTGTAGGGCGGGCAACGCGCGGGAGAAAGCGGCAAAACGCAACGCGTCGAGGCGGCTCGAAAACGCCTCTGCCGGGCGGCAGAGGCTTGCAGAAAAAATGCGATCAGGCGTTCAAACCGCCGTCGACGTCCAGCCCCGTGCCGGAGATCTGCCCGGCGGCCGGGCTGGCCAAAAAGGTCACGGCAGCGGCGATATCATCCGGCTGGCCGTAATGGCCGACGGCAATCATCTGGCGCTGCGCGTCGGCCTGTTCGCCGTCTTCCGGGTTCATATCGCTGTTCGTCGGGCCGGGATGGACAATATTGACCGTAATACCGCGCGGCCCGAGGTCCCGCGCCAGCCCGCGCGTGAGCGAGTTAAGCGCCGATTTGGTCATCGAATAGACGGCAATGCCCGGCATCGCCACGCGATTTGCCAGGCAGCTGCCGATGTTGATGATTCGCCCGCCGTCCGAAAGGTGAACGAGCGCCGCCTGGGTGGCGATGACCACGCCGCGGATGTTGACGTTGATCAGCGCGTCGATGTCAGCCAGCGTCATCGACTCCAGCGGGCCACCGCGGGCGATCCCGGCGTTGTTGACCAGAATGTCCAGCCCGCCGAGGGCGCGCGCCGCATGGGTCACGGCGTCCTGAATGGCCTGCGCGCTGGCGCTGTCGGCCTGAACGGCCTCGCCGTGCCGCCCGGCCGCCTTTATTTCATCGGCGACCGCCTGCGCCTTATCGGCAGATTTTTCATACGTAATGACCACGTCGGCCCCGGCCTTTGCCAGCGAAAGGGCGATGGCGCGGCCTAGCCCGCGGCTGCCGCCGGTAACCAGCGCCTTCTTACCTGTTAAATCGATCTGCATGATGACCTCGTTGTGAAAGTGGTGAGGATCCTCATTAGGTATAGTCGGTCGGCGCGATTAACGGCTGAAGGATTCTACCTTCTCAAACGCGGCGCGCAGGACGTCGGGGGTGACGTCGATCGGCAAGGCGTGAATGGACTCAACGGGGCGCAGGGTATGGGCAATGACCTTATCCAGTTCGGCGCGATTGTGAATATCCACGTCCAGCGCGCGAAGCGTGGTCGGCAGGTTAAAGCGCCGATACGCCGTTGCCAGCTGGGCCAGCACGTCGTCCTGGCCGAGAAGGGCGCATTGCACCAGAATGCCGTAGGCCACCTTGGTGCCGTGCAGGTATTTCTCCGTCTGCGGCAGGACGGTTAAGCCGTTATGCACCGCGTGCGCGGCGGCCACGCGGGTGTAGCGCTCGCCTAAGCCTCCCACCATTCCGCCGCCCGCGATGATGGCGTCCACGATATCGCGAAACGCCTGGGTCAGCTCGCCACGCTGCTGGTCCGCGAGCGCCGCCTCGCTGTGCTCAAGCAGGATGTCGCGGATCGCCAGCGCGGCGTTGATCCCGAGCCGCACGGTGAGTGGCAGGTTTTCCGGCTCAGGAGCTAACACAACGGCTTCATACCACTTCGCCAGCGTGTCGCCGATGCCCGCCAGCAGGTATTCCGCCGGAGCGCTGAGGATGATGTGCGGCTCCACCAGCACCAGGAAGTTCGCGTCGTCAAAAATCTCAAACTGCAGCGCCTGCCCGGCATCGTTGTACCAGACCGACAGCGGCGTCCACGCGGCGCAGGTGGCGGCAATGGTAGGAATAGCCACGAACGGCACATTCAGGCGGCGCGCCACCGCCTTGGCGGTATCCATCACCGCGCCGCCGCCGACGCCAATCACCACGCTGGCGCTGCTGCCGGAGTCGGTCACCAGCTGATTGACGTCGCGCTCGCTGCAGTGGCCTTTAAACAGCAGATGCTTCGCTCCCGGGGCGCTAAAGCTCTGCGGCAGGAACGGACGAGCGCCCTCGATGGCGCGTTCTCCGTAGATCCACACCGCCCGGGAGAGCTGCTCCGGGGTAAAAAAATCGTTCAGGCGGGCAAGGCAGCCGGGGTGCGAGAAGTAGTTCGCCGGGCCCGGCACAACGCGAATATCGGTATTGCTCATGATGGTGTCCTTTTTAGCAAGCGCTAACCCGATGTTATGTCTGGACATCCGGATGGCTAATATTATTTCGCTTTATCTTATGCCTTTTATGTCGTTGTCAGTCAACCTCGCCTGTGAAAAATTCGATAAATCAAAAGGGTAATGAAGGGGTTAGGCGAATGGCTTCCAGTCGGCTTGAGATGCGCGGTATCAGCCTGGCCTTTTCCGGCTTTCAGGCGCTGTCGCGGGTGGATTTCACGCTGAGCGGCGGCTCGGTGCACGCGCTGACCGGCGCAAACGGCGCGGGAAAATCGACGCTGATGGCGGTGCTGTGCGGCACGCACGATCGCTACGAGGGGGAGATCTGCATAAACAACCAGCCCGTGACGATCCGCGAGCCTCGCGACGCCAGGCGGCTGGGTATTCATCTGGTCCAGCAGGAGGTGGACGTGGCGCTGATCCCGGGCCTGAGCATTGCCGAAAATATCATGCTCGACCAGCTGGCGCTGCCGGGGCATCGCTACAGCTGGCGCGCTATCCGCCAGCAGGCGAGACGGGCGCTGGCGCAGCTCGACGTCTCCCTTGACGTGCGTCGCGGCATCGACGGCTGCACGCTTGCGGAAAAGCAGCAGATTTTGCTGGCGCGGGCGCTGTCCCACCACTGCCGCTTTTTGATTCTGGACGAGCCCACCGCGCCGCTGGACGCGCACGAGAGCGAGCGCCTGTTCGCGGTAGTGCGGCGCTTAAAAGAGCAGGGCATCGGCGTGGTGTTTATCTCCCACCGCATTCACGAGCTGAAGGCCATCTGCGACACCCTGACGGTGCTGCGCGACGGCAGGCGCGTGGAGACCGGACCGATGGCGGCGCTCAGCGGCGAAGAGATTGTCGAGAAAATGCTCGGCCACGAGCTGAGCGATATCTACCCGCCCGCGCGGCCGCGCCACAGCGAGGAGACGCTGCTTCGGGTTGAGGGGCTTCACGACGACGCGCTGCTGAAGGACGTCTCCCTGCACCTGCGCAAAGGCGAAATCCTCGGCATTGCGGGCCTGGCGGGCGCGGGGAAAACCGAGCTGTGCAAAGCGCTGTTCGGCGCCAGCCGGAGCGTTGTGGCGCGCGGCGAGCTGAACCATCAGGCCTGGACGCCGCGCGATCCGGCGGACTCCGTGCTGCGCGGCCTGGCGCTGGTGCCGGAGGAACGGCGGAAAGAGGGCATTTTTATCGATGAGACGGTCAGCATGAACCTGGCGGTCGCGGCGGACAAAACGTTTTCGCGCTGGAGCCTGTTCGGCCACCGCCGGGCGTGGCGCTGGGCGGAAGAGGTGATCGCCCGGGTTGGCGTGCGCACGCGCGGGCCGGGGCAGGTGTTGCGTCGCCTGTCCGGCGGCAACCAGCAGAAGGTGGCCATCGGCAAATGGCTGCGCAACGACGCCCGCGTGCTGATTTTTGACGAGCCGACGAAGGGCGTGGACGTAAAGGCCAAAACCGAGCTGTTCCAGCTGATTGACGGCCTGGCGCGCGAGGGGAAAGGGGTGATTTACGCCTCCGGCGAGTTTGCCGAGCTGGTCGGGCTGTGCGACCGCATCTGCGTGCTGTGGGACGGGCGCATCGTGGCGGAGCTGGAAGGCGCGGCCGCCCGCGAAGAGACATTACTGTACTATTCAACCGGAGGAACGGCGCCGTGAGCAAGGCCCTTTCAGTGAACGCGGCGGCGTCTGGCCGTCAGCAGATTTTCGATTTTTTCTACAGGTGGGGCATGCTGCTGACCGTGGTGGCGCTGGTGGCCGTTTTTGGCCTGGCGTCGGACAGCTTCCTCGATCCCAATAACATCATCAACATCCTGCGCTCGATCGCCATCGTAACGGTGATTGCCATTGGCGTGTCGATTTCCCTGACGGTCGGCGGCTTCGATCTCTCCGTTGGGTCAACCGCGTCGCTGGCCAACGCGCTGGTGATTTCACTCTTCGTCTGGCACGGCTTTGGCACCACCGAGTCGATTGCGATCACGCTCGCGCTCTGCACGCTGGTGGGGCTGTTTAACGCCTTTCTGATCGTCATCCTGCGCATTCCGGACATGCTCGCCACGCTGGCCAGCCTGTTTGTGGTGCAGGGCGTGGCGATGACCTACAGCTACGGCGGCTCGATTACCGAGAACATGGTTCTGCCGAGCGGCGACATGGCGGAGGGCACCGTTCCGGCGGCGTTTGGCCTGCTGGGGCAGGTGCCGACCATCGTGATTATCATGCTGGCCGTGACGGTCGTCGCGCAGCTTGGGCTGTCGCTGACCACCCACGGTCGGCGGATGTACGCCATCGGCGGCAATCCGGAGGCGGCGCGGCTCTCCGGCATTCGCACCACGCGCTATAAGGTGGCGGCCTACGTCATCGCCTCGCTGCTGGCGGGGCTGGGCGGCATCCTGCTGGCGTCGCGCATCGGTTCGTCGCAGGTGAACGCGGGCGGCGGCTACCTGATGGACGCGGTGGCGGCGGCGTGGATAGGCTTCTCGCTGGCCGGATCGGGCAAGCCGAACGCGCTCGGGACGCTGGTCGGGGCGATTATTCTTGGCGTGCTGTCGAACGGGCTGGTGATGCTCTCGGTGCCGTATTACGCCATGGACATTATAAAAGGGCTGGTGCTCGCGGCGGCGCTGGCGCTGACCTACGTACAAAAACGCTAACCACACAACGGGATAACAGAATGAAAAAAACGGCACTTTCTTTGGCGGCGCTTGGGCTGCTCACTGCGCTTCCGGGCTTTGCGGCCACGCCCGCGCCGCTTCCGGCGGCGATTGCGAACCACGACGGGCCGATTCGCATCGCGGTGATCCGCAACCTCGGCTCGGACGACAACACCACCCAGTTCGTCGCGGGGGCGATTCAGGAAGGGAAGAAGCTCGGCTTTAAGGTCAGCACCTTTTTGAGCAACGGCGATGACGCCAAATTCCAGGACTTCGTCAACCAGGCGATTGGCCAGAAATATGACGGGATTATCCTCTCGCAGGGGCGCGATCCGTATTCGACGGCGCTGGTGAAAAAGGCGGTTGACGCCGGGATTAAGGTGTCGGTGTTTGATACCGCCGTCAACGGCGAGATCCCCGGCGTGACCGTGACCCAGCAGGACGATGCGTCGTTGACCGAGCTGTCGTTCGGCCAGCTGGCAAAGGATTTCAACGGCAAGGCCAACATCGTCAAGCTGTGGGTGGCGGGCTTCCCGCCGATGGAGCGCCGTCAGGCGGCGTATAAAGCGCTGCAAAAACAGTATCCGGACATCAAAGAGCTGGAGTCCATCGGCGCGGTTTCATCTGACGTGCAGGGCGATACCGCCAACAAGGTGGGCGCGATCCTGGCGAAATACCCGAAAGGCAAAATCGACGCCATCTGGGGCACCTGGGACGCCTTCAGCCAGGGCGCCTATAAGGCGCTGAAGGAGAACGGCCGCACCGAGGTTAAGCTCTACAGCATTGATATCTCCAACCAGGATCTCCAGCTGATGCGCGAGCCGGGCAGCCCGTGGAAGGTGAGCGTGGCGGTCGATCCGAAGCTGATTGGCGCGACCAACGTGCGCCTGGTGGCGAACAAAATTGCCGGGGAAGCGACGCCAGCTACCTACGATTTTAAAGCGGCGGCGATCCCGCAGGCGCTGCTGGCCGCGCAGCCGGGGGCGGTGAACGTGGCGTCGCTGGGGAAAATCATTCCGGGCTGGGGCCAGACGGAAGATTTTATCGCGCCGTGGTTTGCGACCCTGGAAGCCAGGTCAAAATAATGCCCGGTGGCGCTTCGCTTACCGGGCCTACGGTGTTGTAGGCCGGATAAGGCGCAGCCGCCATCCGGCGAAAGGACTCAAATATGTCTGCATTACCTCAACCCGAATACAGCCGCAACATGCGGCTGATTGGCCATAGCGATCAGGGCGGTCGTCCGGACGGCGTGCAGCTGATGGTGCATCGCGGCTTTGCCTACATAGGCCACATGGTGTCGCAGGGCTTTTCCATCGTCGACGTGCGCGACCCGAAAAATCCGCGTCCTGCAGGCTACGTGCCCGCGCCGCCCGGCACCTGGAACGTGCACCTGCAGGCGCACGACGACCTGCTGCTGGTGATTAACGCCCGCGATCTGTTTGCCGACGCCCGCTTTGCCGACGAGAAGGTCTACTACACCCGCCAGGTGGGGGAAACCGTCCGCGACGTGCAGGACAGGGGCTGGAGCGCGGGGCTGCGCGTCTTCGATATTTCGACGCCGGACGCGCCGCGCGAAATTGGCTTTCTGTCTCTGAGCGGCATCGGCATTCACCGCATCTGGTACGTCGGCGGGCGCTGGGCGTACGTGTCGGCGCTGATCGACGGCTTTACCGACTACATCTTCCTGACCATCGATCTGGCTGACCCGCGCCGGCCCGAGGTGGCGGGGCGCTGGTGGCTGCCGGGCATGAATCAGGCCGAAGGCGAACAGCCGAACTGGCCGGAAGGAAAACGCTATGCGCTGCACCACGCGATTATCGCGGGCGACACCGCCTACGGCAGCTGGCGCGACGGCGGGCTGACGCTGCTGGACGTGAAGGACAGAACGAACCCGACGCTGATTAGCCACCGCAACTGGAGTCCGCCGTTTGGCGGCGGCACGCATACCGCGCTGCCGCTCCCGGATCGCGACCTGCTGGTGGTGCTGGACGAAGCGGTGCTGGATAACCAGCAGGACGGCGAGAAGCTCATCTGGCTGTTTGACATCCGCGAGCCGTCGAACCCGGTGAGCATCTCTACCTTCCCCCAGCCGGATGAGATCGACTACGTGGCTAAAGGGGCGCACTTTGGCCCGCATAACCTGCACGAGAATCGGCCGGGAAGCTTCATCAGCTCGACGCTGATTTTTGCGACGTACCAGAACGCGGGCGTGCGCGCGTATGACATTTCGAACCCGTATCATCCGGTGGAAACCGGCGCGCTGGTGCCTGCCGCGCCGCAGAAGATGATGGATACGCGGCCCAACCGGCCGCAGGTGATCCAGTCGTGTGACGTGTTTGTGGATGCGCAGGGGATTATCTACAGCACGGATTACAACGGCGGGCTGTCGGTGATTGAGTATTTGGGGTGAGTTTTTGCCGGGTGGCGGCTTCGCCTTACCCGGCCTACATTCGATTCGTAGGCCCGGTAAGCGCAGCGCCACCGGGCACAAAGCCGGTACTCAGCTGTACTGCCGAACCCGCGCCACCAGCTCTTCCACGCTGTCGATGCGATCGGCAATCACGATCAGCGCCTTGCCGAGCGTAACGGCGTGGCGCAGGCACTCGTGGCGCATCGCCTCGTCCTGAATGGTGTCGATGTCGGCCACGTGCGATAACCCGACGCTGCGGCGGATCAGCTCGGTGCCGCAAAAGCCGACGGCGTCCGTCCAGACCTTCTTCAGGAATCCGGAGGCATAGCCCGGCGCGGCGAGCGCGGCGTCGCGCGTTTTTTCGCTAGCCAGCGCCTGGAAGCGCTCGGCAAACGCGTGCCATAGCTCCTGTATGTCGGTCAGGCGCTGCTCGCGGGCGGCGGCGGCATCGCGAATGCCCAGATGCCCCGGCAGGCCGCAGAAGTTCAGAAGCAGGTTGCCGATAGCGGTGCCGATATCAAAGCCAATCGGACCAAAATAGCCGAACTCGGCGTCGATGGCCTTCAGGCTGTTTTCCGCCACGAAGATCGACCCGCTGTGGATATCGCCGTGCAGCAGGGCCTCGGCCTGCGAGAAGAAGCGGTGTTTCAGGGAGGCCACGGCCAGCTTTAGCTGGGCGTCGTCGCGCAGGGCGGCCACGTCGTTTTCCAGCTCGGCCGGGTAGCTGTTGCGCGCGTGGATCTGATACGGATCGTTGAAGAACAGATCTTCGGTGATCTCGCACATCTCCGGGTTGATGAACTGCGCCACCTGCGCCTTTTTCTCGTGCGGGTGCAGATAAAAGTCGCTGGTGTGGAACAGCGCGTGGGCAAGATATTCCCCCACCTGGCGCGCGGCCTGCGGGTAATAGACATTGTTAATCAGCTCGCCGCGCCAGATGCGGTGGCTGGAGAGATCTTCCATCACCATCACCGCCAGCTCCGGGTCGAAATGGTGGATTTTCACCGTGTGCTGCGGGCTGTGCCGGTAGTGTTCGACCAGCGTTTGCGCCTCAAGGCGCGCGCGGTCCAGCGTCAGCGGCCAGGATTCGCCGACGCAGCGCACGTAGGGCAGCGCCTGCTTGACGATGATGCGGCTGGTGCCTTGCTGGTCGAAAATTTTAAATACCAGATTGAGGTTGCCGTCGCCCACCTCCTGCGCCTCCACCAGCGATGATGGGTTATCAACGCCGCCAAACTGCCTGGCATACTCCACGGCGTCCTGGGCGGTAAAGGTACGGTATTGCGGCATGGCCTGCTCCTCGCGCGTTTTGCTAATTAAAGACATGTAGACGTCTATACATCTGGATTTCATCCTGACACAATGTGATACAACAACGCAACAGAGAATTAACGACATGCAGACATTACAGACGACCAGCCTGCGGGTGGCGGATAATCAGCTCCTTATTCTCGATCAGCAGGCGCTTCCGCAGGAGAAACGCTGGCTGGACGCCTCCAGCGTCGAGGCGCTGGTGGGGCATATTCACGCCCTGCGCGTGCGCGGCGCGCCGCTAATTGGCCTCTCCGCGAGCCTGCTGCTGGCGCTGCTGGCGGAAAACGGCAACAGCCGCGACGCGCTGGCGGCGGCGCTGGAAACCCTGCGCGCCTCGCGCCCGACGGCGGTGAACCTGATGAACAACCTCGACCGCATGAAGCAGGCGCTGTGGCAGGAAGATTATGTTCCGGCCCTGGTGGCCGAAGCGCTGCGCCTGATTGACGAAGATAGACAGCTTTGCGACGCGATTGCGAAGGCGGGCAGCGCGCTGGTGAAGCCCGGCAGCCGCCTGCTGACCCACTGCAATACCGGCGGGCTGGCGACCGCGGGCGTCGGCACGGCGCTGGGCGTGATTGCCCGCGCGCATCGGGAAGGCAACGTCAGCAGCGTCTGGGTGGATGAAACGCGCCCGCTGCTGCAGGGCGGCAGGCTGACCGCGTGGGAGCTGGGCGAGCTGGGCGTGCCGTATCGTCTCATCACCGACTCCATGGCCGCCAGCCTGATGGCGAAAGGGCAGGTAGACGCCGTGTGGGTCGGGGCCGATCGCATTGCCGCCAACGGCGACGTGGCGAACAAAATTGGCACCTATTCCCTGGCGGTGCTGGCGAAATTCCACGGCATTCCGTTCTACGTTGCCGCGCCGCAAACGACCCTCGATCCGGACTGTCCGAACGGCGAGGCGATCCCGATTGAACAGCGCGCCGCCAGCGAGGTAACGGGCGTGGCGGGGAGCTTCGGTGCGGTGCAGTGGGCGCCGGAAGACGCGCAGGTCTATAACCCGGCGTTCGACGTAACGCCTGCCTCGCTGATCAGCGGCTGGGTGCTGGATTCGGGCGTGGTCACGCCGGAAGAAGTGGCGGCGGGGAAATTTGCCTGAGTGCATGAAGGGTGGGGGATTGTACTGGATCAGCTGGTGGGGTACGTGAAGGGATTGAAGGCGTAGAGACTTTAGACCCCCTCTCCCTTGAGGGAGAGGGTTGGGGTGAGGGGGAGAATTCAATGATCACGTCGAAGAGTGATTTCTCCTTTTAGTGTTCCTCATCTGACGAAATATTGGCTCTCCCTTCTCATCAACATACCTTTCCGGCCATATCACATCCGGCGGAATGTTTAGCGCCTGAGCGATAAGCAGTTCTCCTTTTGGCCACGGTCGGGTAAGCGCATTAGACAGTGTGGATGATGAAAGCCCGGCTTTTCGGGACAGTGCTGCCAGACTTGTTCCATGTTTCTTTAGCGCGGCGATGATATCGGCAGGATGCCAGTTCTGATGACGCATTGTGTCCTCCTTACATGTGTTCGTTACGCTCTCAATTATCCTGTTTTGGGATAAAAACGCAACGAGAGGATATTCGATTTCAGGATATTTTAGGGAATCGGAACAATGGCCTCAGTCTATTCAGAAGAATATCAGCGCGTTATCAATGCGTTGAAAAAAGCGCGTAAAGATAAGGGGATGACTCAGGCGCAGCTTGCGGAGGCGTTGGGCAAGCCGCAGTCTTTTATTGCGAAAGTGGAAAACGGTGAGCGCAGACTGGATGTGGTGGAGTTTGTGCATCTGGCGAGGTTGGTTGGAGCTGATACGCAGCGGATTATCGCCAACATTTAATTAATGCCTGAACAGGGAACTGACTCCCTGAGCCGTATGTTCCCCTCACCCTAACCCTCGCCCCAGAGGGGCGAGGGGATAGCACAGTGCTCGCATTACTTTGTGGGGTTTCCTCAGCCCACAGGGAGAGGAAGAAAGGATCAAGCGAGGCGTGGATACGCATCCGCGATCGCATCACCCGTAAACTGGGCCACCCAGCCTTCAGGGTTATCGAAAATACGAATGGCGGTAAAGTTCGGCTCTGAGCCCATATCAAACCAGTGCGGCGTGCCCGCAGGTACGGAAATCAGGTCGTTTTTCTCGCACAGCACCTGATACACCTCATCGCCTATGTGCAGGCAGAACAGTCCCGCGCCTTCGACGAAAAAGCGCACTTCGTCTTCGCCGTGGGTGTGTTCGTTCAGGAACTTCGCGCGCAGCGCCTCTTTCTGCGGGTTATCGGCGCGCAGGCTGATGACGTCCCAGCTCTGATAGCCTTTCTCCGCCACCAGCCTGTCGATCGCGTGCTGATAGGCGTCGATCACCGCGTCGGGGGCAGGATCGCGGCCTAAATCACGATCCGCCGCCCAGCGCTCGAAGCGCACGCCTTTCGCGTTGAGCTTTTGGGCGATCTCGGCGGCGTCGATGCTGTGCCACAGCGGCTGGCTGGCGTCTTTGTCGGAATAAAGGGTCAATGCGCTCATGAAGGGATCTGCTCCGGGTTTATCTCGTCAAACTGGTGAACCTGGTGATGATGGCTTGCGCCGTCGTCGTCACCGCGAATCAGCTGCAGGGTGCGAAAGCCGGCCTGCTCGGCGGCGTCCAGCTCCTGGTGAACGTCGGACAGGAACAGGATCTGCGACGGGGCAATGCCCGCGTGCGCCGCGATGTTCTGATAGGACTGCACCTCGCGCTTGGCGCCGATGCGCGTGTCAAAATAGCCGCTGAACAGATGAGTAATATCACCTTCGTCGCTGTAGCCAAATAACAGTTTCTGCGCGGCAACGGAGCCGGAGGAATAAACATAGAGATCAATGCCCTGCGACTTCCATTTTTCCAGCGCGGGCAGGACGTCCGGGTAAAGATGGCCGGTAAAGTCGCCGTTGACGTAGCCGTCGTGCCAGATGATGCCCTGCAGCGCCTTCAGCGCCGTGGATTTGCGGTCTTCGTCCATAAACGCAAACAGCGCGTCGATAAGCTCGCCGGTAGTGGCGTGCGGATTGCTGATTTCATCGCGCAGGTTGTCCAGAATTGATTTGACCGGCTCGGCGTACTGCTGGGCGGTGACGAACGCCGCCAGACGCTCGCGCGCATAGGGGAACAAAACGTTGTGGACAAAACGAATATCGCTGGTGGTCCCTTCAATATCCGTCACAATCGCGCGAATCATACTCTCTCCAGTTGTCGTAAACGCATCTCGCATTCGAATAAAAACTCTAATCCTTCCAGATGGCGGCGGGCTTCGGCCACGTCGCGCCCCCAGCAGGTTAAGCCATGGCCGCGCAGAAGAAAACCATAATTAAGCGGGCGCGCCTGCGCGGAGTGGGCGATGCGGGCGGCGAGGGCGTCGATATCCTGGTCGTTGTCAAATACCGGGATAACCACCGTATCAAGATGCGAGGTTTGCCCGGCGAGGGATTTTTGCATTTCAAAGCCGCTGAGGCGCAGTTCCGCCCCTTTCACCAGCCTGGAAAGCACCGTGGCGTTGACCGTGTGAACGTGCAGCACGGCGTTGGCTTGCGGATACAGGCGATAAATCAGCGTATGCAGCCCGGTTTCTGCCGAGGGTGTGCGGCCGGACGGCGCGCGGTTTGTCGCGATCTCGACCTGGAGAAAATCGTCGGTCGTCAGGCTGCCCTTGTCCTTGCCGGATTCGCTGAGCCAGCACAGGCTCGCGTCCTGGCGTACCGACATATTTCCGCCCGTGGCGGGCGCCCAGCCTTTGGCGCCGATCCAGCGGCAGGCCTCGACCAGATGTGTAAGCTGCAGGTTGTCCGTCATTTTCCTTTACCCTCCCGGCGAGGAATATTCATATTGTTTAGACGTCTAAGCGTCTTGATTGCCAAAGACTAACATCGTGTTATAGTGGCAGCAACATAAGTATTACAAACAGGCGCAGCGTAATGAGCAACAACGCATTGATTCCACAAAGTAAACTTCCTGATTTAGGCACAACCATCTTTACCCAGATGAGCGCGCTGGCTCAGCAGCATAACGCCATCAACCTTTCGCAGGGATTCCCGGATTTTGACGGCCCGGCCTATCTGCAGGAGCGCCTGGCCTACCACGTTGCTCAGGGCGCAAACCAGTACGCGCCGATGACCGGCGTGCAGGCGCTGCGGGATGCGATTGCCGATAAAACCGCGGAGCTGTACGGCTACAGGCCGGATGCGAACAGCGACATCACGGTGACGGCAGGGGCGACCGAAGCGCTGTATGCCGCGATTACCGCGCTGGTGCGTACGGGCGATGAGGTGATTTGCTTCGACCCAAGCTACGACAGCTACGCGCCTGCGGTGGAACTTTCCGGCGGCGTGGTGAAACGCATCGCCCTTGAGCCGCCGCATTTTCGCCCGGACTGGCAGGCGTTCGCCGCGCTGCTGAGCGACAAAACCCGCCTGGTTATTCTTAACACGCCGCACAACCCGTCCGCCACTGTGTGGCAGAAAGCGGACTTCGCCGCGCTGTGGCAGGCCATTGCCGAGCGCGAGATCTATGTTCTGAGCGACGAGGTGTATGAGCACATCTGTTTTTCAACGGAAGGGCACGCCAGCGTGCTGGCGCATCCGCAGCTTCGCGAGCGCGCCGTCGCCGTATCTTCGTTTGGCAAAACCTACCACATGACCGGCTGGAAGGTGGGTTACTGTGTTGCGCCCGCGGCCATCAGCGCGGAGCTGCGCAAGGTGCATCAATATCTGACCTTTGCGGTGAACACCCCGGCGCAGCTGGCGCTGGCGGATATGCTGCGCGCGCAGCCGGAGCATTATCGCGAGCTGCCGGAATTTTACCGCGCGCGCAGGGATCTCTTCGTTGATGCGTTAAGCCAGAGTCGGCTGGAAATTTTACCGTGCGAAGGAACCTATTTCCTGCTCGCCGACTACAGCGCCATTTCCGATCTGGACGACGTGAGCTTCTGCCAGTGGCTGACGAAAGAGGTTGGGGTTGCGGCGATCCCGCTGTCGGTCTTCTGCGCCGACCCCTTCCCACACAGGCTGATTCGCCTGTGCTTCGCGAAGCAGGCGTCGACGCTGCTCGCGGCGGCCGAGCGCCTGAATACGCTCTGACTATTTTACCGTCCAGGCTTCCGAGTATCGACGGTCTGCAAACAGCTCCAGCAGGCCGTTGATTTGCTTCAGGCGCAGCACTTCGTCGCTGTCCATGCCCAGCTCTTTTCCTACCCTCACGTCGTCCCAGCCGAGCTGCACAAGCTCGCGGACAATCTCCGACATCGCGTGGATCTGGTGCCGCCCTCGGGCGCGGTTGTGGCGAATCGTCGCCGCCATGCGGTTGTATTTGTCCTGACGCTCTTTTCGCAGGCAGGTGACGGGTAAATATCCCTTCAGCTGCCGTTTTAGCGCGGCTTTATTTTTACCTATTTCGTGGCGATGAAAGCCGTCGATGATTTCATAATGCCGTGGTGTATTTTCCGTCACGACAATAGGTTGGGTGAAGCCGTCCAGCTCCAGCGATTTGCTGAGTAAACGCTTTTCGGGCGGCGCGACGTTATTCGGGTTGTAATCATTGGCGGTAATATCGTCCTGCTTAATCCACAGTACGCAGTCTACGGGCTGTTCGCGAAAAGGACTGTTTTCATGTATCGCCTGACGAAAGGCGTTGATGGCCTCAATACGCTGCTCTTCAGGAAGTGACTGAAGATATATGTTCATTTCCTCGATCAGTCTTTGCTGCATAATATATTCCACTCCTTGCGTTTCAATTTTATGCGGTCGCTGTAGCGCTTATAGTGCTTTGGCTTATTCGGGCTAAAGGATAATGCCCGGCACCAGTAATCGTTATTCAGCAGGACCTTGCAGATGCGTCTCCATGACGGAATATCTTTTGAACCGATGTCACCCTCTTGGGTATCGGGTATATCGGCCATTCCCTTATTGATGTACCAGTGCAGATAAACGGCAATTTTATTCCGGTAATGCTCTGCCGTGTTTTGCGGCATGCTGTTGAGCAGCAGCAGGGCATATTCTTTCCAGCTAAGCCGATCGGGCTTAAGGATTTTGCGGTGCCCGTAGAAGTGATTATCCTGGCCGGCATAGACGCCGCCGCTTCGAACGCCGCTGACGCGCTCGCACATGGCGGCCCAGCGATCGGGTTCAATAACGTGATAAAGCCAAAGCCCCTGGCGCTGCTCTGGGCCAAACGGCTCGCAGATGCGCATATAGCGCGGAGGGACGCCCGCCTGAAACATCAGGTCATACAGGGGGTTATAGCTACTGCCGGTTTTGGCGAACCAGGTCCACAGATCGGCGGTTTTCCAGTCGTAGATGGGATAGAGATACCACGCGTGCCCGCCGGGCGCGACGGTCGTCCAGGGTTTGTCGTCGGCAAACCGCTGCTTGCGGGCGTTGGCGATGGTCAGAAATCGGTTATAGGACTCATCCGCGCGTATGCCGATCATGACGGCGGCGGGGCGGTTGTTGGCAAACCAGTCGGAAAAGGAGCGGACAAACTCTTCAAAGGTCATGCCCGGTTGATAAAAATCGAAATAGTCCGGAGAGGTAATGGCCTCCTCCGGGGGCTGGCGCACCCATTTTGCATCCGGTTCCCAACATTGCCACTCAGGCTGGTACTGCGAAAGGGCGTTTTGCGTCGTCAGGGGAAGGGCGACCCAGTAGAAGTTTTCAATCACGTCCCGATACGCTTCGCGCATCCTAATAACATGCTCGATGGTGCATGAGAATTGCGCTTCCCAGTCGATAAAGAGGACGCTAATTTTCTTATTACGCTTACGGGCTAATTGCGCCGTAAGGTGCAGCATAACGGTAGAATCTTTTCCCCCGGAAAAAGAGACGCAAATGCGAGGGAAATTGGCAAGAGTCCACTCAATGCGTTCTTGCGAAGCCTCAAGCACGTTTTGGACGAGCGGGTATTTATAGAGTGACATATTCAATCTCTTCCTGAGTATGAATGTCTGGAATTGGGTGGTTACCTATTCAATATGTCTCATTTTCCTTTATGCTTCAAGATATATTTGGGTAAAACACTTTCAGAATCTTACCCAATGTAACATTTTGAAAATATAGTGCTGCTAATCTTTATCCATCGACTCAATAAATTGTGCAAATATGCGATTATTTAACGCGGAGCGATTATATTGCATAAATATTTCCGGCGTCGGCAGCGGGAAATTAATATTTACCTTTCTAAGGTTCATTAATTCTTTATAACGTTCAAAGATCTGGATGGGCATATACCCTAATAAATCGCTTGCGCAAATAACGTTTAAGATTGAAATATAGGAATCACCACGAAAAGCAATGGTGCGATCCGGGAAGACGATTTCCGCCTGCGTTTGAAGATCTTTGACGCCAGACTCCTGGGTCCTGAACTGCGTGAATTTTTCCTGCTGCAGATCTTCTTGCGACATGATGTCCTTGATGCGCGGATGGTCGGCGCGAGCCGCCAGAATCATGGGCAAGGTGTGAAAGCGTGTGCTGATGACGGAGCGATTGTTTATCGGCGCAAAGGTAAAGACCAGATCGGCCTTGCGGTAGGCCAGTAAGTCTTCCGCTGAATCCGGTGATAACAGCATATCATACTGATCTATATTATAATTTCCCTCGTCGAGCATTCGCGTCATAAGTTCGACCAGGCGTCCCTGAAGAATAATTTGCGGACAATAGATAACGAAATTTTTCTTTAAATGGGACTCATTCATCACGTTGATGGTCTGCTCAATCTGGTTGAGATTTTGTTCCAGATGGTGGTGCAGGTTAACGCCAACCGTCGTCGGGGTAATGCCCTTTCCGGCACGAATGAACAGGGGATCGTTAAGCTGCGTACGCAGACGCTGCAGCGACTGGCTTACCGCTGAAGGCGTGATATAGAGCGTTTCTGCTGCTTTACTGATGCTCAGGTTTTGGTAAATACACTCAAAAATGACAAGCAGGTTGAGATCGAATTTTTTAAGGTCGTAAAGGTTGGCCATGGTTCATCCTGAGTGAGCTGATGTTGTGAGGGCTAGTACATAATCGTTAACTATAGTTTCAGGTTAACCATTTACAATCCTTGTGGATGGCTAACTTAAAACAATTTGAATATTTACTAAATATATCACGATGCTGGATTATTGAAATAGAACTTTAATTGAGATTAAGATATTTTTACTCCTGAAATATGCGGATTTTTTTATAGAGATAATCTGTCGTTATAACTCATCTTCCTGGTATTTTTCCTGGTTGTAGTTTTGCCTCCATTTCTTGTCTGTTGCGATTAATTCTCATTAATAATGCCGCCTGTTTATGGCTAAAGTCGGACATGTTCGTTAAAACCTATTGTAACCATAGACAAGATTGCCCCTGTTGCGGATTGCCCGGCATTCATTGAAGTGATGTAATCGTTGCGCTGTTACGGCCTTGATATAAAGGGTTGTAGAGCGCAACGCAACGCCAGCTTCGGCTGGCACTGAATAACCCGCGGGAAGTTCAGGTATCAGGGCCGCCCGCTGAGGCGGCCTTTTTACGTTCAGGCGTTCCGCTGCATTTTTCGCGTTGTTAGGTTTGGCTGATTGATTTGATAAAGCATACGCATTAGCCCCGATGAACAAAGTTAGTTACCTTACATCTCAACGAAAACACGGAGGAAGTACAGATGTCCTTGATTAACACTAAAATTAAACCTTTCAAAAACCAGGCGTTCAAAAACGGTGAATTCATCGAAGTTACCGAAAAAGATACCGAAGGCCGCTGGAGCGTCTTCTTCTTCTATCCGGCTGACTTCACCTTCGTATGCCCGACCGAACTGGGCGACGTGGCTGACCATTACGACGAACTGCAGAAGCTGGGCGTAGACGTTTACTCTGTTTCTACCGACACCCACTTCACCCACAAAGCGTGGCACGGCAGCTCTGAAACCATCGCTAAAATCAAATACGCGATGATCGGCGACCCAACCGGTGCCCTGACCCGTAACTTCGACAACATGCGTGAAGATGAAGGCCTGGCCGACCGTGCGACCTTCGTTGTTGACCCGCAGGGCATCATCCAGGCTATCGAAGTGACCGCTGAAGGTATCGGCCGCGACGCGTCTGACCTGCTGCGCAAAGTGAAAGCCGCTCAGTACGTGGCGTCTCACCCAGGCGAAGTGTGCCCGGCGAAATGGAAAGAAGGCGAAGCGACCTTAGCGCCATCTTTAGACCTGGTCGGCAAGATCTAAGTCTTTTTTGCCTGGCGGCGCTGCGCTTGCACAGGCCTACAACAACCGTAGGCCGGGTAAACGAAGTGCCACCCGGCATTCGATGGGCGCACCCCGCGCCCATTTCATTCCAGCACCATGATGCAAGTTGCATTCAAGCCGCCTGTCTAAGGCAGCTTGCATGATGACGTTTTAAGAGAGGGAAGAACAATGCTCGACACAAACATGAAAACCCAGCTCAAGGCATACCTTGAGAAACTGACCAAACCCGTTGAGCTGATTGCCACGCTGGACGACAGCGCGAAATCGGCTGAGATCAAGGCGCTGCTGGTGGAGATCGCCGAGCTGTCGCCGAAGGTGACGTTCAGGGAAGATAATTCACTGGCCGTGCGCAAGCCCTCTTTCCTGATTACCAACCCGGGCTCTGACAAGGGGCCGCGCTTTGCGGGCTCTCCGCTGGGCCACGAATTTACCTCCCTGGTGCTGGCGCTGCTGTGGACCGGCGGCCATCCGTCGAAAGAGGCGCAGGCTTTGCTCGAACAGATCCGCGATATCGACGGTGACTTTGAGTTTGAGACCTACTACTCGCTCTCCTGCCACAACTGCCCGGACGTGGTGCAGGCGCTCAACCTGATGGCGGTGCTTAACCCGCGCATCAAGCACACGGCGATTGACGGCGGCACGTACCAGAACGAAATCACCGAGCGCAACGTGATGGGCGTTCCGGCGGTTTATCTGAACGGTAAAGAGTTTGGCCAGGGCCGCATGACGCTGAGCGAAATCGTTGCCAAAGTGGATACCGGCGCGGAAAAACGCGCGGCGGAAGAGTTGAACAAGCGCGATGCCTACGACGTGCTGATCGTGGGTTCCGGCCCGGCGGGCGCGGCGGCGGCGGTTTACTCCGCGCGTAAAGGCATTCGTACCGGCCTGATGGGCGAGCGTTTCGGTGGTCAGGTGCTGGATACCGTGGATATCGAAAACTATATCTCCGTGCCGAAAACCGAAGGCCAGAAGCTGGCAGGCGCCCTGAAGGCGCACGTTAGCGATTACGAGGTTGACGTCATCGACAGCCAGAGCGCCAGCAGGCTGGTTCCGGCGGCGGTTGAAGGCGGCCTGCACCAGATTGAAACGGCGTCCGGCGCGGTATTGAAAGCGCGCAGCGTTATCATTGCCACCGGCGCGAAATGGCGCAACATGAACGTACCGGGTGAAGATCAGTATCGCACCAAAGGCGTCACCTATTGCCCGCACTGCGACGGCCCGCTGTTTAAAGGCAAGCGCGTGGCGGTGATCGGCGGCGGTAACTCCGGCGTTGAGGCGGCTATCGACCTGGCGGGGATCGTGGAACACGTGACGCTGCTGGAGTTTGCCCCAGAGATGAAGGCGGACCAGGTGCTGCAGGACAAGGTGCGCAGCCTGAAAAACGTCGACATCGTGCTGAACGCGCAAACGACGGAAGTGAAGGGCGACGGCAGCAAGGTGACCGGCCTGGAATACCGCGACCGCGTAAGCGGGGACGTACACAGCGTGCCGCTGTCGGGGATCTTCGTTCAGATTGGCCTGCTGCCAAACACCACCTGGCTGGAGGGCGCCATTGAGCGCAACCGCATGGGCGAGATCATCATCGACGCGAAATGCGAAACCAGCGTGAAGGGCGTGTTTGCCGCCGGTGACTGCACGACCGTCCCGTACAAGCAGATCATCATCGCGACGGGCGAGGGCGCGAAGGCATCGCTGAGCTCCTTCGACTATCTGATCCGCACCAAAACCGCATAATAAAAGAAAGTAAGGCTACACCTGCACGCCGCCTCTTCATGAGGCGGCTTTTTTTTATTTCTATTTTATTTTTTACCGATTTTCCTCCCGATTTTTCCCTTCAAGAATCGAGTTGCCCGCTTTGATCAAAGAAAATATTTAATGTATTGCTAATATCTGCGAGATTTTTAGCGGATAATTATTTGCATTTCGTATGAATGATAAAAACATATTCACCAATTCAATATATGACGCGCTGTCATTATTTGAGTCAACGGGGCTGGCGCTGCGCGACTTTTTTAACGCCGCGGAAATGACCTCCCGAAATAAGGCCTTGCGACAGCTTCTTCCCGAAAGCGCAGAGTGGCATGACGATATCTGGCTGGATATTGAATATGACTTCAATGCGCTCTTCGTCGGCCCCATGGCCCCGCTGGCTGCGCCCTACGCCTCGGTGTATATCGATGATGAACCGATGGTGATGGGCCCGACGACCCTGGGGGTCCGCGAGTTTTTACACAGCATTGGTCTGTTTGTTGATGACGAAAACGGCGTGCCGGACGACCACGTCAGCTTCGAGCTGGAATTAATTGTGATGTTATCCGCGCATGCCAGACGGTCCCCGCAATATCATGACGCGTTAACCCGCTTCACGACGGGACATGTCGAATTATGGCTACCGACATTTATTGAAAAAATAAATAACAAAGCAAAAACTTCCGCAATCAAATCGGTCGCGAATCGTATGACTAATTGGTTAGATGAATTAAAAGCGAGAGTAATATTATGAGCATTGATACAGGGCAACTGAACAGGCGCTCCTTTTTAAAGGGGCTTATTGCATTAGGCACGGTCGCCGCGTTACCCGGCGGATTATTATCCTCCCGCTGCGCGATGGCGCAGCCGCCGATTCCGTTTAATCCGAAGACCTACAAAATCTTCCGCAACGCCTGCCCGCGTAACTGCTATGACACCTGTAGCTTAAAAACCTGGGTGAAGGATGATGTGATCACCTTCGTCGAAGGCGCGAGCGAATCGACCTTTACCCACGGCTCGCCGTGCGTGAAGGGGCTGACCTATCCTCGCCGCGTTTACTCTCCGGACCGCATTAAATATCCGATGATTCAGGACGGGCGCGGCAGCGGTAAATGGCGCCGCATCTCCTGGGATGAAGCGATGCAGCGTATTGCCAGCAAAATGCTGGAGATCAAAAAGAAAGACGGCTCCCTGCTGGGGCTGGCGCTGACCAAATACTCCGGCAACCTCGGCGTGATGAGCTATGCCGTCGAGGGGATGATGTCCTCTCTGGGCTACACTACCCGCTTTGCGGGCACGCCGTGCTGGCCTGCGGGCATTGACGCCCAGCATTACGACATGGGCGACATGTGGTGTAACGACCCGGAAGATATGGTGAAAGCCAAGTACATCATCCTCTGGGGCGCGAACCCGGCGTGGTGCTCCATGCACTCCATGAAGTACATCTACGAAGCGCGCGAGAAAGGGGCGAAGGTGGTGGTAATCGATCCGCTGTTCTCGCAAACCGCCGCAAAAGCCGACCTCTACCTGCGCGTGCGCTCGGGCTCCGACGGCGCGCTGGCGCTCGGCATGGCCCGCCATCTGGTCGACATCGGCCGCGTGGACCAGGATTTTGTGAACAACTATGCTCACGGCTATCCGGAGTTTGAACAGTATCTGCTCAACAACGTGACCGTCGAGTGGGCCTCTGAAATCTGTGGCCTGGCGCCGGACGTGATCCGCCAGCTCGCCGAAGAGTTTACCGCCGTGAAGCCGTCCACCGTCTGGATTGGCTACGGCATGCAGCGCCACGTCAACGGCGGCGCGAACGTGCGTGCGATCGATGCCTTTGTGGCCATGACCGGCAACATCGGCGTAGAAGGCGGCGGTGCGCGCTACGGCCAGCTGCAAACCTGGGGCTATAACTACCACGCGATGGCGCAGAAGCCGCCGGTCGGCTCCGTTGGGATGGAAGGGACGTCAGGCCCGGTCGGGGAATTCGTCAGCGACAGCGGTGAAAAGAGCAAATACTCTGACCGCGCGCTTAACCTCAACCAGACCGCGCAGAGCATTCTCGACGCCAACGATCCGCCGATCCGCATGCTGTGGGTGGCCTGTAAGAACCCGTTCGCGCAGGATTTTGACCGCAACAAGATGGAAAAAGCGTTCGAGAAGCTGGAAATGGTGGTCTGCGTTGACCAGTTCTTCAACGAGACGGTGCAGCACGCAGACATCGTTCTGCCGGTGACCACCACCTTCGAACACTGGAGCGCGTCGTCCTCCTACTGGCACTACTGGCTGACGGTTAACGAACCGGCCATCAAGCCGATGTACGAATGCAAGAGCGACCTGGACATTGCCGTGCTGCTCTCCCGCACCATCAACAAAATGGAGCCGGGTTCGTGCACCTTCCCGCAGGATGTCGATCAGAAAACATGGCTGGATCTGGAGTTCAACGACGGGCTGGCGGAGAAGTTTGGCATCAGCTCCTGGGACGATCTGCTGAACGGGCCGGTGAAGGCGAAAATGCCGAGCAGCGCCGCCTGGTACGATCGCAAGTTCAAAACGCCGTCGGGCAAGTATGAGTTTTTGTCCGAACTGTGCGAGAAAAACGGCCACAAAGCGCTGCCGGAATACCTGCCGGCTGCCGAAGGCAAGCTGCCGTTCCACCTCTTTACGCCGCACCTGCAGTACGGCCTGCACTCCCAGTTCGTTAACCTCGACTGGATGCAGGTCTTCTGGCCGGAACCGTTCGTCTATATCCACCCCGTCGCGGCGAAGAAAAAAGGCATCCGCGACCTGGCGAAAGTCCGGGTATTCAACGAGATCGGTCATGTAGAGCTGCGCGCCAAGGTAACCACCAACGTGCCGGAAGATTTCCTGGTGATGTACGAGTCCTGGTTCAACAAGCTCAGCTATAACGTGCAAAACGTGGTGAAAGACACCCCGGCCGATATGGGCCTGATGGCTACCGGCGCGCCGGGCGCGGCGATCCACGACCAGTTTGTAGATATTGTCCTCATCGCGAATGAAGGAGTAGAGGCATGAGACGCGCATTTTTAGTGAACAGTGATAAGTGTATTGGCTGCCGCGGATGCGCAATGGCCTGCAAAAGCTTTAACCAGCTTGAGCCGGAGCGCTTCTGGCGCAACGTTTACCCGCTGGATAAAGAGATTTATCCGCACGAGGAGCGCGCCTTCTTCTCGCTGGCCTGTAACCACTGTGAAAACCCGGCCTGCCTGGCGGCCTGCCCGGTTGAGGCCTATACCAAACGCGACGACGGCGTGGTGGTGCATAACCCTGAGCGCTGCATCGGCTGTAAGAACTGCATCCGCAACTGTCCTTACGGCGCGCCGCGCTTTAACGAAGAGACGCAGAAAGCCGAGAAGTGCAGCATGTGCTACGAGCGTCTGGATATCGGCATGAATCCGGCCTGCGTGAACGCCTGTCCGGTGGGCGCGCTGACGCTTATCGATCTCGATGCCGATCCGCTGCCAAATAACGCCGTGCAGTATCCGCCGGGATTCCCGCGCATGCCGCAGCTCAACCCGGGCACGCGCTTTATTCTCGCTCGTCAGCCAAAACAGCCGGGGGATAAATAATGGAAAAGTATGAACTGCCGCTCGTCATCTTCACCGTGCTAAGCCAGATGTCCGTCGGCATGACGCTGCTGTTGACCTGGCGCACGCTGCGCGGCGAGCTTGAGGGCAATCGCATCCACTGGCTGATTACGGGGCTGATCCTCGGCGTGGCCTCCGTGGCCGCGATCCTGCACCTGGCGCACCCGGAGCACGCCTACAACGCGCTGATTAACCTCAAGCACGCCTGGCTGAGCCGTGAAATCCTCGGCGCGACGCTTTACGGCGGCACGATTGGCCTTGCCTTCCTGACCAAGGGCAACAAAGGCGCGGCGCTGCTGGCCTCGCTGTTTGGCATCCTGCTGGTGGTGGTTCAGGGCATGACCTACGCCGCTCCGGCGATGCAGGCGATTGCGAACGGCATCACCATGATGCTGTTCTTCGCCACCGTCTGGGTGATGGGTTGCGCCGCCGCGCCGCTGCTGCGTCTGAACGCCTCTAACTGCGCCCTGCGCAATGGCGTGCTGGTGCTGCTGGCGCTGATGATTGCCGCGCCGGTGATGTGGCTGAGCGGGGGAACCATCATGAAGATGACCGCCCACGCGTGGCTCAGCTCACCGCTTTATCTGGGGAGCCTGGCCTGTTGCGCAGTGGGTTGTGCGCTGACCCTGATGCGCCAGCCGAAGCAGAAAGCCATTTTTGTCATTCTGCTGGTGGGCCTGGTGCTCAGCCGCCTGACGTTCTTCGGCGATACCGTGAGCACTATCGTCAATATCGGTCACTTGTACTGAGAGCAAAAACCCCGCAAAAGCGGGGTTTTTTATGCGCGCTATCTGACCACCATCACCGGGATATGGGTATGGCGGATCACGCTGGAGGCGTTGGAGCCCAGAAGATGCGTGGTGATCGACGGATTGCGCGAGCCAATGACGACGACGTCGGCCTTCAGCTCGCCCGCCAGCTCGTTCACCGCGTCGCGCACGCTGCCAAACCGGACGTGGGTTTTAATACGTGAAGGGTCGATGCTGAAATGCCCGACCATGGTTTGCAGGCGCGTTTCCGCTTCATGCTGCAGATGCTCCTCGAAGCGGCGCACGTCGGCGGCGAAGCGATGCAGGCTCAGGCTGGCCGAACCCGGCAGAACGTGTAAAAGATGAATGATCCCATCCTGCTGCGCCAGGAACTCGGCGTGGCGAACGGCCTTGTCGCTCAGCTCCATTTCAAAAACATCAACCGGCATTATGATTGTCTGATACATACCCGTTTCTCCTTGTTTAAAAACGCTAAAAACATTCAACCACAAAATAATACAAGTTTCTGCTAGCCGTCTGGCATTTTTTTGCCTTGCCAGGAAAAATCTTAAAAGACCCGATTTCCGGGGCGGATCGTCTGAGGTAGCTACCCTTTTTAAAAGCTTACCCCTATCCCTGGAGATCGTATGAAAGCGCTTACTTACCACGGTCCACACCATGTTAAGGTTGAAAATGTTCCCGATCCCATCATCGAACAGCCTGATGACATTATTCTTCGCGTGACGGCGACGGCCATCTGCGGCTCGGATCTTCATCTCTATCGAGGCAAGATCCCGAAGGTGGAGCACGGCGATATCTTTGGCCACGAGTTTATGGGGGAAATCGTCGAGTGCGGCCGCGACGTGAAGGGGCTGCAAAAGGGCGAGCGGGTGGTTATTCCCTTCGTGATAGCCTGCGGGGACTGCTTCTTCTGCCGTATCAACCAGTTTGCGGCCTGTGAAAAAACCAACGCCGGGCAGGGCGCGGCGCTTAACAAGAAGCAGATCCCCGCACCGGCCGCGCTCTTTGGCTACAGCCACCTCTACGGCGGCGTACCGGGCGGCCAGGCGGAGTACGTCCGCGTGCCGAAAGGCAACGTGGGGCCGTTCAAAGTGCCCCAGCTGCTGTCGGATGACAAAGCCCTGTTCCTCTCGGATATCCTGCCGACGGCCTGGCAGGCCGCCAAAAACGCCCAGATTGAGAAGGGCTCAAGCGTGGCCATCTTTGGGGCGGGCCCCGTCGGGCTGCTGACGATCGCGTGCGCGCGGCTGCTGGGCGCAGAACAGATTTTCATCGTCGATCATCATGCCTATCGGCTGCGTTTTGCTCAGGAGCGCTACGGCGCTATCCCCATTAACTTCGATGAGGACAGCGACGCCGCCGAAAAAATTATCGAGCAAACGGTCGGGCAGCGCGGCGTGGATGCCGTCATCGACGCGGTTGGCTTCGAGGCCAAGGGCAGCACCACGGAAACGATCCTCAGCAACCTTAAGATTGAGGGCAGCAGCGGCAAAGCGCTGCGCCAGTGCATTGCCGCAGTGCGGCGCGGCGGGGTGGTCAGCGTGCCGGGTGTGTATGCCGGGTTTATTCACGGCTTCCTGTTTGGCGACGCCTTCGACAAAGGATTGAGCTTTAAAATGGGTCAGACCCACGTTCACGCGTGGCTGGGCGAGCTGCTGCCGTTAATCGAAAAAGGCCTGCTGACGCCGGAGGAGATCGTGACCCATTACCTGCCGCTGGCGGACGCGGATCGCGCCTACAAAATTTTCGAGAAGCGGGAAGAAGAGTGCCGCAAGGTTATTCTGGTGCCCGGCGCGGCGTCCGCGGAAGCGGCGGAGCAGAAGGTCAAAGGTCTTGTTAACGCCTTTCCCGGCGGGGTCGTGTGAGGGCGATCGCTTACCAGTGTCGTTCAAGATAAAGCACGGCTGTGACGATGACCGCCAAAATAATGAGAAAAACCAGCGTAATAACCAGCGCCTCACTCATGACCGTCCCCGCGGCACCAAATCAGATTAAGCGTGGATTAAGGGCGTGTAGCGCGAAATAGGACGATTGGGTGAAAATGCACAAAGAGGATGCCGGGCATCCTCCGGGCAGCGCGGAAGGGCGCGTGATGAGGCGGGATTAACGCAGGTATTCGCCCGCGGCTTCTGGCTGGTAGATCAGCTCAAGCACTTCCAGATGGGCAGCGGCACCGCCCGGCAGCTCCCAGTGGATGGTATCGCCAGTGCGCAAACCGAGCAGCGCAGCGCCCACGGGAGCCAGAACGGAAAGCTGCGTGCTGCTGTCGGTCATGTTCGCCGGGTAGACCAGCGTGCGGGTCAGCTCCTCGCCGGTCGTCAGGTTGCGGAACTTCACCTGGCTGTTCATCGTCACCACGTCGTGCGGCATAGACTCCGGGGTGCACATTTGCGCCCGGTCGAGCTCCTCGTTCAGCGCGTCGGCTACCGGAAGCGAGGCGAACTCCGGTTTTTCCAGGAGTCGGTCGATACGTTCTGCGTCAAGTTCGTTAATGATGATTGTAGGTCTGGACATTTTTACTCCATGTCGTTAATGCTGCGCGTCACGCAGAAACCAATCCAAAAGAAAACCCTCGCCGTCTGGCAGCGAGGGTTTAACTCTCCTGATGATACTGGCTGAGCGCACAAGTTTGAAGTGATGAGGGTCACATTCATGCGCCAGATGAATATTTAGCGAAAAACGTGAAGCCTCGCCAATTTGCATTACGCTTTTTATGCGCCTTTTGTCGGCGACGCTCCGCACCGTGCTTTTTTCGGTCATCATTTAGGGCGGATTGCGTTACGCTGAGTGTCCCGTAACGGAGCGAAGCGCAGTTCGTTCGCCCATCTTAAAGAGAACGCTATGTACTTTTACCAACCGTCTGAGGGGCACGGCCTGCCGCATGACCCGCTGAACGCCATTATCGGCCCGCGTCCGATTGGCTGGATCTCATCCTGCGATAACGACGGGCAGCTCAACCTCGCGCCGTACAGCTTTTTCAACTGCTTTAACTATCGCCCGCCGATTATTGGATTTTCCAGCAACGGCTGGAAGGACAGCGTGCGCAATATTACCGAAACCGGCGAGTTTGTCTGGAACCTGGCGACGCGCGAGTTGGCCGAGGCGATGAATCAGACCTCCGCCATGCTGCCGCACGGCGAGGATGAATTCCGCTTTGCCGGGCTGACGCCCGCTGCCAGTAACCTTGTGCGTACGCCGCGCGTGGCGGAAAGCCCGGTTAACTTTGAATGCAGGCTTTCACAGTGTATTCAGCTGACGGGTGCCGACGGTGCGCCGATCGACACCTGGCTGGTGCTGGGAGAGGTGGTCGGCATTCATATCGCCGAAACGCTTCTGGAAGAGGGGATTTACCAGACCGCCAGGGCGCAGCCCATCCTGCGCGCGGGCGGGCCGACGGCCTACTATGGCATCAGCGATGAGCATCGCTTCGATCTGGTTCGTCCTGGGGCAGGTCAGTAACCGACCTTATCAATCACGAACTGCTTGCCGCAGTTGCCCGGGTGCGGCTGCGGTGCAAAGGAACCCGCCGCGAGCGGATTATTAATGGTGCTGGCCTTCAGCGAGATCTGCATCTCGGTGAGATACGCCGGGTTGCCATTGCAGGTAAGTTTGAACGCCTTCACATTCTCTTTGCCCCAGCTTTTCGCCACGGCGTCGTCAAAGTCGCGGCGGCTCACGGTTTTTCCGTAATTCTGAGCCAGAAAATCACCCACCGCGCTCTCTTTGACCTCCTGGTTCATCCGCACCATGGTGCCGAAATAGGCGTCCGGATCGAAGCCAAAGCAGACGCCGTGCTTGGCGTACTCGTAGCGCTCAAGGCAGGAATCTCCTCCCGCGGCGGGCATCACGCCGTTCAGCTTAGCCGCGGCGGAAAGGGATAAGCCCGTTTCGGCGGCCGCGCATTTGCGGCTGGCGCGCGCCTCCGGCATGTTAGGCACGGGCCGGGTGGCGCAGCCAAAGCGCATCCAGCGGCGTTCGTCCACGCCCCGCGCGGCGACCGATTTCGGCAGGCCGGGCCAGAGGCCGTGAACGGTCAGAAAATCGGTTTTGCGGTCGCTCTCTTTTTGCAGGCGGCACTCGGGCGGCTCGTTTCGGTTGCGTTCGACCATGCTCTGACAGAACCCCGTCTGCCAGGAGAGCGCCAGAACGTAGCGATCGAAGTCGCCGTACTGCGTCGCCTTAAGCGGTTCTGCCTGTACAGAGAATAGGCAGAGTGCAAGCCCGAGGGCGCCAGAGGGGATAACGATATCCTTCCTGAACATTTGATTTCCTGATCGGTGGGGTGTGATTTATTTCTGAGGGTTATTAAAGCACAAAAAGCGCCGGGAGGCGCTTTTTGATGGTCAGGGGATTTAGCGTATGGCAGAGCCGGGGACCATGATTTCCGTGGCGATAATCACGATGATCAGGCCAACCACGACGGGAACCGAGGTGCGTTTTACCACTTCGAACGGGGAGATTTTCGCCATACCCGCAACGGCGACCACGACGCCGGAGACGGGCGAAATGGTGCGCCCCAGGTTTGACGCCTGCAGCATAGGAATAGACAGGTAGGCCGGGTTAATGCCGGATGAGTGGGCCAGCTTCGGGATCATCTCAACGAACGCGTAGAACGGCGCGTTACCGGAACCGGTGGTCATCGCCGCCAGCATGGTCAGCACCACCAGCACCAGCATCAGGATAATGCTGGCCGAGCCGAACGAGGTGGCGATAGAGATCAGGCTTTGAATAAAGCCGATGGTGCTGAGGCCCTGGGCAAACACGCCCGCGGCCACCAAAAGCATCACCACGCTGGCAAAGGCATCGGCCATGCCGCGGTACGCCACTTCCAGACCGGAAAACACCTTTTGCGTATTGAAGCCGCGAACGAACTCCAGCACCGCCGCCAGCAGCATGCAGATCACCAGGATGGTAATAATGTGCAGCTGCGGGCCCCACTTACCGTCAAAAATCAGCACGCCAATAATCGGCGTGAACGGCAGGATGGCGTAAAAGGCGGGCGCGGTGGTGGTGATTTCACTCACGTCCAGCATCTCGTGGTTAATGTTCTCTTTTTTATCGAGATAGCGCTGCCAGAAGAAGTGC
The DNA here is from genome assembly GCF_041399425.1 of Enterobacter sp. KBR-315C3_2022. NCBI lineage: Bacteria > Pseudomonadati > Pseudomonadota > Gammaproteobacteria > Enterobacterales > Enterobacteriaceae > Enterobacter > Enterobacter sp. KBR-315C3_2022. Next base: position 136,627 of record NZ_JBGKEB010000008.1, on the reverse strand, counting down.
GCAATCGCCATGCCGATAATGGCGGCAATAGAAATCGGCAGCGTGGTTTTAAAGGCAAAGTCGATCAGCGACATTTCTGCGGCTTTTGCCGCCAGCACCACGTCGCCGGACGTAGGAGAAAGAATGATCGCCGCAGGGGAGGCGCAAATGGCCGCTGCCGCGCCGCGGCTAATGCCCACGTTTACCATCACCGGGAACAGGGTCGCCATTAATAACACGCCCAGGCCGGTCGCCGAGGAGACGGCGAGGGACATCAGGCAGGCAACGAAATAGGCGGCGATCATCAGCAGATACGGGGAGTTAATAAACTTGAGCGGTTTGGACGCCAGCTTCACGACCATGTCGTTCGCGCCGATGTGGGTCATATAGGCGGCGAAACCGCACAGCATCATAATCATCATGCCCAGATCGCCGCCGCGGCTCATGAGCAGGATCTTGATGTATTCGACGATGTCGGTGGCCGTGTAGCCGGTGCTGGTTTCGCTGGCAGGCAGAACCTGGTGGCCCATGAGCGCGCTGATAATCAGCAGCGTCAGGCCGCCGACAAACAGCACGCCCGTGGCGGAATACCCTTTGATGATGTAGCGCGCGACGCCGACAATGACGACGACTCCAATAAGGAGCTCGATAAACGTTAGCATGGTTTCCCCTGTATCCTTGCTGCCTGAGAGCAAAAAAAAATCAATAAAAAAGAAGGATGAAATGTGCCGAATTAACACTCACCCATAGCTGATTAAAATCAAGAAATGGATGACTAGAGACAATATCGGCGTTATTTTGCCATCGCGGCAACATTTATGTCATGAGTTTATTGACCGACTGAATGATTATCATATGTCATTGATATGCTAATAAATTGTTAGCGTGCTGAGAATAATTAACAGGTATTTGATTAAAAACGTAAATCTCCTTAAACGCGCTTTTCTCTGTTTTCTTTTGCCGCTTATACTTGGCCCACTCTTTATCACCCGATGACGCCGATATGCACGCCAGCTGGACCTATCGTCTGCGCTTTCTCAAAAAGCATCTGCTGATGTTTTTGATCGCCTTTGGCTGGCTGCTGATCCAGAGTCAGGTGGCCGCTGCGTCTCACGGCTGCTCCATCGATCTGCGCGGAGAGGTTGCCGCTATCCAGCATATGGATATGATGGGCAAAACCGCTCCGCTGCACGCGTCCGACGCTTCGCCGCTGTGTGAAAAACACTGCATGCCGGATCAGGCTCAGAAAGATCCGGCCCAGCCGCAGCTCGTCGCGCTTCCGTCAGCAATGACGATCGCCCTGAACGTGCCGGAATGCCGCGCTGCGAGCCCTTCTGCATGGTCCGTTAACCCGCCCGCCGTGGGGCCACCGGCAACGATTCGCTATTGCCGGTTTAGAGAATAAGAACCTGTTAATTCGTTGATTTTATTTTAATTTACGTTTAACAGGAGCTTTATCATGCGTGCTTTATTTTTCTCTGCGCTGCTTGGCGCATCGCTTTCTTTCGCCCCTTATGCCGCTCAGGCCACCGAGGCCGCCGCGCCGTCGGCGCAGCGCTGGCAGGGCCACGGGGTTGTCCAGTCCTTCTCTGCGCAGTCGGTCATGCTTGAGCATGACGCCATTCCCGAACTGCAATGGCCAGCCATGACCATGCCCTTTACCTTATCTCCCGGTGCCGTGCTGAACGGCGCGAAGCCCGGTGACAAGGTGACCTTCATCCTCGAACGCGCGGGCGATGGTTTCCAGATTGTCTCGCTGACGCCGCAGCGCTAGGCGAGGACACCATGAAACAACACACACTGAGCCTGTGGCTCGGTGGGGTGCTGTTCGGCCTTTTAAGCTCCGCCGCACAGGCGGAGCCGTGGACGCTCGAACAGACCCTGGCCGAAGCCCAACGCTATTCAGCCGAACTTTCCGCCAGCCGCAACGAGGCGCAGGCGCTGGATGCCATGGCCGATTCCGCCACGCAATTACCCGACCCAAAGCTGAAGTTTGGCATTGAAAACGTGCCCGTACAGGGCAGCAACGACCGGCGGATGACGCGGGAAGGCATGACGATGCAGAAAATTGGCATCATGCAAAGCTACGTCAGCGCCGAGAAGCGCGAGCGCAAGGCGCAGACGTTCCAGGCGCAGGCGCGGGGCGTGCTGGCAAAATCTGAGGCGATCCGCGCGGCGCTTCAGCGCGATACCGCCCAAGCGTGGCTGGATTTAGCGCTTGCGCAGCAGGCGTTGAAAACCGCGAGCGCGCTGGTCCGCGAAACGGAACGCCAGCGCGGCGTACAAAAGGCGAGCGTCGGGGCAGGCGGTTCCGCCCCTGACACCGTGCTGGCACTGCAGGTCACCCTGAGCGCGATGCGCGACAAAGAGACGCTGGCGCGTCGCGACGTCAGGCTCGCCCAAAGCTGGCTGCTGCAGCTGACGGGACAGACCGTCACCGACGCGAGCGGGCCGCTCCCGCGCTACCAGCGCCTGCCTGCCGATATCAACACCCTGGAAGCGGGCGTGCTGCAGCATCCTGAAGTTGAAGCCGCCCGGCGCGAAGCGGAAACGGCCAAGGCCCGTTCGGCGCAATCCGCCGTGGCGGCCATTCCCGACGTTGATGTGGAGGTGTTTTACGCCCATCGCGCGGAAGGCTATGACGACATGGCGGGCGTGATGTTTAGCGTCGATCTGCCCCTGTTCCAGTCCAAAAGGCAGGACAAAGCGTATGCCGCCGACGTTTCCCGCTCAATGCAGGCGGTGGATCAGCTCACGCTTATCAAACGTGAACATATCGCGCAGATCCAAACGCTGGTGGCGCAGTATCAGGCGGCGCAGGCCCTGTGGCAGCGTCAGCGCGATGAGGTGTTACCCCTGCAGCGCCAGCGGCTGAATCTCCTGACCGCGCAGTATCGATCGGGACAATCGGATCTTCCCGCACTGCTCGAGGCACGCCGAAGCGTGCTGGATACGGAACTGGCGGTCAATCAGGCCGAGCGCGAGATGGCGCGCACCTGGTCCGCCGTAAACTGGCTGATCCCGCAGGAGCTGGCGAAATGAAAAAACTGACCTTAACGACTATCGCCCTTGCGATCCTCGCCGCAGCCGGCGGCGGCTATCTGCTGGGACAGAAGGCGGCCCATCCACCCGCAGCGGCGCACGCGCCAGAGCGTACCGTGCTGTACTGGTACGATCCGATGGTGCCCGGACAGCGCTTTGATAAGCCGGGTAAATCGCCGTTTATGGATATGGCGCTGGTTCCACGCTATGCCGATGAAGAGAAGGCGGCGAGCGGCGTGGCGATTAGCGCCCGGCAGCAGCAAAATCTCGGCATGACGACGGCTAAAGCGCAGATGCGCCAGATGGTCTCCCCGTTCTCGGCGTTTGCCACGGTGTCGGCCGACGAGCGCAGCGTGTCGGTGGTCTCTTCGCCCGCGAACGGCGTGGTGTCAAAGCTGTTTGTGAACGCCCAGCAGCAGCAGGTCAAGGCCGGAGAGCCGCTGGCAACGCTGTGGATACCGCAGTGGACGGCCGCGCAGCAGGAGTATTTAGCCGTTCGCCAGCTCGGTGATGCAGGATTAACCCGCGCCGCGCGGGAGCGGCTGGCGCTGCAGTTTATGCCGGAAGCGGTGATCCGCGCGGTGGAGAGCAGCGGCAGGCCGCAGGCCACGCTGACCCTGCGGGCCGAACGGGCGGGATACGTCGTGAAGCTGGACGTGCGGGAGGGGGCGCAAATCACGGCAACCGCGCCGCTTTTCGAAATCGCAGGCCTCGATCCCGTCTGGCTGATCGTTGATTACCCGCAGGCTCAGGCGCAGTCCCTGACGGTGGGCAGTGAAATGGTCGCCACGTCGGAAAGCTGGCCCGGCGAGGTGTTTCACGGTGCGGTCAGCGAGCTGCTGCCGCAAATGGACGCCGCGACCCGAACCCTAAAGGCCCGCGTTGCGCTGAAGAATGCCGGGCAGAAGCTAAGGCCCGGCATGTACCTCACGGTTCGCCGCGCGCAGGCCCCGGAGCGCCCGCCGGTGCTGGCCGTGCCGGAGGAGGCGGTCATCAGCAGCGGGGACGCCTCGCGGGTGCTGATCGCGACGGGGGACGGCTACTTCAGGCCGGTGAACGTCACGCCGGGCATCACGGCGCAGGGATGGACGGAAGTTCGCGCGGGGCTGAAGGAGGGCGACACCGTGGTGACGTCCGGCCAGTTCCTGATTGATTCAGAAGCCAGCCTTCGCAGCGCAGTGCCGGAGGTGACGCCATGATTGCCGCCGTGATCCGCGCTTCATTGCGTAACCGACTGCTGGTGATCCTTGCCGCGCTGGCGATGGCGGGGTGGGGCATCTGGGCGGTGCAGCGCGCGCCGCTGGACGCGCTGCCCGATCTTTCTGACGTGCAGGTTATCGTCAAGGCCAGCTATCCCGGCAAAGCGCCGCAGGTGATTGAGGATCAGGTCACCTGGCCGTTGACCACCTCAATGCTGTCCGTTCCGGGGGCGAAAACGGTCCGCGGGTTTTCAATGTTTGGCGATGCTTACGTCTACGTGCTGTTTGAGGAGGGGACCGATCTCTACTGGGCGCGCTCCAGAGTGCTGGAGTATTTAAGCCAGGTGCAGGCGCAGCTTCCGGCGGGGGTGAAGGTTTCTCTTGGGCCGGACGCAACGGGCGTCGGCTGGATCTATGAATATGCGCTGATCGACCGCAGCGGGAAGCACAGCCTGGCGGATCTGCGCGCCATTCAGGACTGGACGCTGAAGTTTGAGCTTAAGTCCGTGCCGAACGTATCGGAGGTCGCGAGCATCGGCGGGATGGTGCGCCAGTATCAAATCGTCGCCGATCCGGCAAAAATGCGCGCGCTCAACATTACCCACGTCCAGCTTTCCAGCGCCGTTCAGGCCGCCAATAAGGAGAGCGGCGGCGCGCTGCTGGAAATGGGCGAGGCGGAGTATATGGTGCGCACCACGGGCTACCTGCACTCGCTGGAGGATTTTCGCAACGTGGTAATAACCAGCCGGGACGGCGTGCCGGTGATGCTCAAGGACGTGGCGACGATCGGCTTTGGTCCGGAGATCCGTCGCGGCGTGGCCGAGCTGAACGGAGAGGGAGAGGTCGCCGGGGGCGTGGTGGTGATGCGCTACGGGCAAAACGCGCTGGAGACCATTCGCGCGGTGAAGGCGAAGCTGGCTGAACTGCAGAAAACGCTGCCGCAGGGCGTTGACGTTGTGCCGGTGTATGACCGTTCGGCGCTGATTGAGGACTCGGTCAAAACCCTCACCCACAAGCTGCTGGAAGAGTTTGCGGTGGTTGTGCTGGTGTGCGCGCTGTTCCTGTTCCATTTCCGCTCGGCGCTGGTGGCGATCGTCTCGCTGCCGCTGGGTATTTTGGGCGCGTTCGTCGTCATGCATTATCAGGGCATCAACGCCAACATCATGTCCCTCGGCGGGATTGCGATTGCTATCGGCGCAATGGTGGATGCGGCAATCGTGATGATCGAGAACATGCATAAGGTGCTCGAGCAGTGGCGGCATGATAACCCGGGGCGGCAGCCTTCGTCCGCGGAGTACTGGCAGCTGGCGGAACGGGCGGCTATTGAGGTGGGGCCCGCGCTGTTTTGCAGCCTGCTGATCATCACCCTGTCGTTTATTCCGGTGTTCTCGCTGGAAGCGCAGGAGGGGAAAATGTTCTCGCCGCTGGCGTTCACCAAAACGTGGTCAATGGCCGTAGCGGCCGGGCTTGGGATCACGCTGGTGCCCGTGCTGATGGGTTACTTCATTCGCGGGAAAATCCCGGATGAAAAGGCGAACCCGATCAACCGCGCGTTGATTCGCTTATATGAACCTCTTCTGGATAAGGTCCTCACCTTTCCAAAAACCACGCTGGTGCTGGCGTTTGCGCTGTTACTCGCCACGCTATGGCCGCTGAGCCGCCTGGGCAGCGAGTTTATGCCGCCGCTGGATGAGGGCGATTTGCTGTATATGCCTTCAACCCTGCCGGGAATTTCAGCCAGGGAGGCTTCAAGACTGCTACAGCAGACGGACAGGCTGATTAAAAGCGTGCCGGAGGTTGAGAGCGTATTCGGTAAAGCCGGGCGGGCGGAGTCGGCCACCGATCCCGCGCCGTTAACCATGCTTGAAACGACCATCCGCTTTAAGCCGCGCGAGCAGTGGCGCCCCGGGATGACGCCGCAAAAGCTGGTCGACGAGCTCGACAAAACGGTATCGCTGCCGGGCATCGCAAACGTCTGGGTTCCGCCTATCCGCAACCGGCTGGACATGCTGGCTACCGGGATCAAAAGCCCGGTCGGCATTAAGGTGAACGGCAATAATATTGCCGATATCGAGCGCGTTGCGCAGCAGATTGAGCACGTGGTGAAGCAGGTGCCCGGCGTGACCTCCGCGCTGGCTGAACGATTGGCAGGCGGGCGCTATGTGGATATTCAGATTGACCGGCTCAAGGCCGCGCGCTACGGCGTCTCGGTTGACGAGCTGCAGGGCATGGTTTCCACGCTGGTCGGCGGCGATAACATTGGCGAAGTCATACAGGGGCGCGAGCGTTATCCCATCAACCTGCGCTATCCGCGCGATATTCGCGACAATGTCGACAAGCTTCGCACGCTGCCGGTCGTCACCGCAAACGGCAGCCAGGTGGCGCTGGGCGAGCTGGCTAAAATCACGGTGTCAGAAGGTCCGCCAATGTTGAAAAGCGAGAACGCCCGCTTATCCAACTGGATTTACGTCGACTTGCGCGGGCGTGACCTGAAATCAGCCGTGGATGAGATGCAGCGGCGCGTGGCTGAACGGGTGGCGCTGCCGCAGGGCGTTTCACTTGCCTGGTCCGGGCAGTTTGAATATCTTGAGCGGGCAACGGCAAAGCTCAAATTAGTCCTGCCGGTAACGCTAATGATTATATTTCTACTGCTTTGGCTGACGTTCAAACGCGTTTCTGATGTCCTGATAATAATGGGGACATTGCCGTTTGCGCTAATAGGCGGCGTATGGCTGCTGTGGCTGCTGGGATATAATCTCTCCGTGGCCGGAGCTGTGGGCTTTATCGCCCTTTCCGGGGTAGCGGCGGAATTCGGCGTAATTATGGTTTTATATTTAAACCATGCGCTGGATAAATATTGGCGGCACGGATCCGAGGGTAAGAATAGCGTGCTGATGCAGGCGATTCATGAAGGCGCGGTGCTGCGCGTGCGCCCGAAGGTGATGACGGTTGCCACCATCATGGCGGGCCTGCTGCCCGTGATGTGGGGCGGCGGCAGCGGCTCTGAGGTGATGCAGCGTATCGCCGCGCCGATGATTGGCGGTATGGTAACGGCACCCTTATTGTCGATGCTGGTTATTCCCGCCCTTTACAAGCTGATACACCAGCGGTAAGGCCGACGCCTGCATGCGCTTATTACGGCATGCAGGCGTTCTTTTATGAGAATATTCCCATTTGGCCTGAAGGTAATAAGGTTTCACATTAATGCTGTTAAGGTTTTATTCAACTTTTCTGTGATAGACTTCACGCTTAATAGCAAGAATGGTAATAGTAAAGTGAACGCACGTAATAGATTTTTTTTGATTTTATTGTTTATTTTTGGGCAGTTGACCCTTTCATCCGTTGCACAGGCTGATGACAGCGCTGCGGGCAAAGGCTGGCTGTCAACTTTTGGCGATAACGTCGCGCAGACCTGGAAGGAACCAGAGCATTATGAACTTTATATTCCGGCGATAACGTGGCATGCACGTTTTGCCTACGACAAAGAAAAAACGGACAAGTACAACGAGCGTCCGTGGGGCGCGGGCTTTGGCCAGTCCCGCTGGGATGAAAAGGGGAACTGGCACGGCATCTATCTTATGGCCTTTAAAGACTCCTATAACAAGTGGGAGCCTATTGGGGGCTACGGCTGGGAGAAGACCTGGCGCCCGCTGGCCGACGATAATTTCCACCTGGGGCTGGGCTATACCGCCGGGGTGACGGCGCGTGATAACTGGAAGTACATTCCCATTCCGGTACTCCTGCCGCTGGCGTCCATCGGCTATGGCCCGGCGACGTTCCAGATGACCTACATTCCCGGAACGTACAATAACGGTAACGTTTACTTTGCCTGGATGCGCTTTGAGTTTTAACTGCTAAAAAGGACCATTCTGGTGAAAAAACACCCTGCCGTTGAACCCTAAAGCATAAAAATTCAACGGCAGAAATTAACGCGACTTTTGTCACTTTTTAACAAAGATCCGCTGGACAAAATGCCTAACAATTGTTGTACTGATACCCGACACAGCATTTGTGTCGTTTTTTAATGTAAAGGTAATTTTGATGTCTAAGATTAAAGGTAACGTTAAGTGGTTTAATGAGTCCAAAGGATTCGGTTTCATTACTCCTGAAGATGGCAGCAAAGACGTGTTCGTACACTTCTCTGCAATCCAGTCTAATGGTTTCAAAACCCTGGCTGAAGGCCAGCGCGTTGAGTTCGAAATCACTAACGGTGCCAAAGGTCCTTCTGCTGCTAACGTAATCGCTCTGTAATTCAGACGCGTCAGCAAGAATTTCAAAACCCGCTCATTGAGCGGGTTTTTTTCGTTTGGCGCTAGCCTAAAAAATACATTTTCAGGAAAATGGCGACGATTGCCACGCTCAGCAACACCATACCCGCACTCATCACGCTCTCTTTCATTCTGCCACCCTCGTTCAGTATTGAGGCAAGAGTGACAGAGAAAAATTAAGCCAACATTAATGTGCTGGCGTTTAGTGCGCGCTGGCAGAAGAAAATAGCCAAAATGCGAGCGCGGTCATCGCAAAGGAGCCGAGCATGTTGACCGCAATATTGCTCAGCGCCCATCCCACGCGGCCCTCCTGGAACAGAAAAACAACCTCAGCTGAAAACGTAGAGAAGGTGGTTAAGCCGCCGCAGAAGCCCGTGGTAATCAATAATTTCCACATCGGATCAACGTTCGTCATGCGGTTAAACCAGGCGAGCCCCATGCCGATGATGAATGCGCCAATCAGGTTTGCTGCCAGCGTGCCCACGGGGATAGCATGATGCAGCGGATTCAACCGCATGCTCAGCAGCCACCGCGCGACGCTCCCGGTACCTCCACCAATAAAAACGGCTAAAAGAAGTTGAATCACCGTAAATACCTGCTATTTGATGTGTAAGAGCGTCAAGTGTAACGCTGTTTTGGATGAGGGGACAAATATGCATGTGGCGGTTGGGCAGTTTGCGGTCACGCCGGACTGGAAGGAGAATGCGCGCAAGTGCGTCTCTCTTATGGCACAGGCCCGAGAAAAAGGCGCGGCGCTGCTCGTACTCCCTGAGGCGCTGCTGGCCCGTGACGACGGCGATCCCGATCTGTCGGTGAAATCGGCGCAGCCGCTGGAAGGCCCGTTTCTGCAGCAGCTGCTGAGCGAGAGCGTCGGCAATCGGATGACGACCGTGCTAACGATCCATGTGCCTTCAGCGCCCGGACGGGCGCTGAACACGCTGGTGGCGATCCGCGAGGGAGCCATCATTGCGCGCTACGCAAAGCTTCATCTTTATGACGCGTTCAGCGTGCAGGAATCACGGCTGGTCGATCCGGGCGACTGCGTGCCTCCTCTGGTGGATATTGAAGGGATGAGAATCGGCTTAATGACCTGCTACGACCTCCGCTTTCCCGAGCTGGCGCTTAGCCTCGCGCTGCAGGGGGCCGATGTGCTGGTTCTCCCCGCCGCGTGGGTGAAAGGCCCGGCAAAAGAACACCACTGGTCAACGCTGTTGGCTGCCCGCGCCCTGGACACCACCTGCTATGTGGTGGCCGCAGGAGAGTGTGGAAATAAAAACATCGGGCAGAGCAGGGTAGTCGATCCGCTGGGCGTGACGATTGCAGCGGCGGCGGAAGCGCCCGCGCTGCTGGTTACGGAGATAATTTCAGCGCGGATAACGCTTGCGCGCGAGCAATTACCTGTTCTTCGCAACCGCCGCTTTGCGCCACCGCAATTATTGTGATGTTTTTTTCAACAATGCTTGATTCACCTTGTTACAGATTGCTATTGTGTGCGCGCGCCAAATGACCGTTAATACATTCAGGTTTTATTGGCGCTGAATGCAGCCTGTTTTATGTAAAGAAGGTATCTATGGGTGAGATTAGTATTACTAAACTGCTGGTGATTGCCGCACTGGTCGTCCTGCTGTTTGGTACCAAGAAGTTACGTACGCTGGGTGGAGACCTGGGTACCGCCATTAAAGGCTTTAAGAAAGCGATGAATGATGATGACGCGGCTGCTAAGAAAAGCGCCGAGGATGACGTCCCTGCAGAGAAGCTTTCTCACAAAGAGTAACCGCATGGCTTTCGCGCATGCAAAAGAAAAAACCGGCTACTGAGCCGGTTTTTTTTCGCTTAACGGTAAATAAATATTACCGTCTTACTTCACTTCTTCGCCCTTCGCCTGCATGTCGGCGTGATAAGAAGAGCGTACGAAAGGACCGCAGGCAGCATGCGTGAAGCCCATCGCCATCGCTTCGGCTTTCATCTCATCAAACTCGTCCGGGCTCACGTAGCGCTGAACCGGAAGGTGATGGCGGCTTGGCTGCAGGTACTGGCCCAGCGTCAGCATGGTGACGCCGTGGCGGCGCAGATCGCGCATCACCTCAATGATTTCGGCATTGGTTTCGCCAAGGCCAACCATCAGGCCCGACTTGGTAGGAATGTGCGGGTGCGCCTCTTTGAAACGCTCCAGCAGCTTCAGGGACCAGTTATAGTCGGCTCCTGGACGGACCTGACGATAAATGCGCGGCACGTTTTCCAGGTTATGGTTAAACACGTCCGGCGGCGTCGCGGTGAGAATATCCAGCGCGCGGTCCATACGGCCGCGGAAGTCGGGAACCAGCGTCTCAATCTTAATGGTTGGGTTCTTTTCGCGGATAGCCGTAATGCAGTCCGCAAAGTGCTGAGCACCGCCGTCGCGCAGATCGTCGCGGTCAACGGAGGTAATCACCACATAGCGCAGCCCCATGTCGGCGATGGTCTGCGCCAGTTTTTGCGGTTCGTTGGCGTCAGGCGCGACAGGGCGACCGTGCGCAACGTCGCAGAACGGACAGCGGCGGGTACAGATGGCACCCAGAATCATAAAGGTCGCCGTACCGTGGTTGAAACATTCAGCAAGGTTAGGGCAAGAGGCTTCTTCACACACGGAGTGGAGGCCATTTTTGCGCATCGCCGCTTTGATCCCCTGGATACGCGAAGAGTCTGCCGGAAGTTTAATTTTCATCCATTCCGGTTTTCTTAACAGCGCTTCGCGCTCTGTAGCCACGTTTTTAACCGGGATAAGGGCCATTTTATCGGCATCGCGGTATTTAACACCGCGTTCCATCACAATGGGTTTACTCATAGCGTGCGTGTTCCAGTTGCGAATATCGAAGGAAAGCGTTTTAGTTCAAGGGAATGTTGTATTTATCAACTATTTTTGAACGAACGACAGGCAGTATATCATTTAAAGGGCCGATAAAGCAGCCTGCCGCGTCGCCAATTTGTAAAATAGTTGTTGTTTAGTGCCTTTTGCCCCACCGGCTTCTGGGGCAGATGGGGGCTTATCGGTCAGAAGGTCTGGCGGATAATGTTAATCACGTTGTCGAGCACCGGATCGCGCAGGCTAAGCTTGTTGTAATGAAGTGAAATTTCAACAGATTCTGTATTAAGCGAGCTCAATGGGATGCGCTCAAGCGGCCAGCATTTTTTGAGCAGGTTAAAGAGGCGCAGTGGCATCACGCAGAGCATGTCGCTGCTGCCCAGCAGGGATGCAATCGTAAACATATTGTAACTGCTGAAACTGACCTGACGTTCCGGGAAGAGCTCGTTGATGCGCTGACGCTGCGGTAGCTGTGCATGCCCTTCGGTCAAAAACGATGAATGCTCGTAGTGGCGTAGGTTCTCGAGCGTTGGCGGCTGGCCTAGCGCCGGATGCTGCTGGCGGCACACAAGAACCAGGCTGTCGGCGTAAAGAACATGTTGTCCTAACGCCCGTGCGCTTAAGCTGGTGATATCGATTACCAGGTCGGTCTGGAATTGCGCCAGCTGGGCTTCTGGCTCGGTTATAGGCACGTTGCGCAGGAGAAGCTGCGGCGCATGCTGCTTTACGGCCTGGTAGATCGCCGGCATCACCAGCACCCCAAGGGCAGGGGAGGTGCCGATGGTGATGGTTCTTTGCTTATCGTAGCTGCCGGTTAAATCGAGCGCGCCGAGGATCGATTCAAGCCCCTGACTAATGTATTCATGCAAATGGGTTGCGTAGGCCGTAGGGGTGACGCCCTGGCCTTTGCGAATAAATAACGGATCGGGAAATATGGCGCGTAGCTTTTGAATAGACTGGCTAATTGCGGAAGGCGTGAGGTTTAGAATTTTCGCCGCGTTGACGATACCATTATGAACATATACCGCCTCAAAAATAGTCAGTAAATTGAGATCTATATTACGTAAAGTCCGAAAAATTTGCGGCTTATCATCTCCAACGGATTCGTTGATACGCTTAGCTGGTAGATTTTTATACTCCACGCTTTCACTCCGTATTCATTCACAGTATGAATGATAGTTGAATTTATTTATTATGCTTGTAGAGATTCGTAAAATAGCTGATGTAATTCGCTTGTTTATCAAAAACAAACAGTTGGGTGATTATCACACATGTTGCATTTTTCCCGCAGGCCAGCCCAGGCAGGGCCTGAGAATAAGTGATGCTAATATGCGGAAGCATCGAAAATATAGAATCTGCTGAATGTTGTAAAGTATAAAAGCGGGAAATAAGTCATGGTCCGGTAAATAAATGGACCATGATGTATGTTGTATTAAGCGGTGATATATTCGTGAGGGGGATTGTTAAGTAGTGCTAAAAGATTGTTTAAGAGCACTGGTCGAATATTATCGGGTGTCGCTTCTTCGACCCACTGACGCATTTGCGTCATTTCCATGCCCGCGTAGCCGCACGGGTTGATACGCTGGAAGGGGGCCAAATCCATATTAATATTGAGCGCCAGCCCGTGGAATGAACAGCCCTTGCGGATGCGCAGCCCAAGCGAGCAGATCTTACTCTCACCCACGTACACGCCGGGCGCATCGGCGCGCGGATGCGCTTCAATACCGTATTCTGCAAGCGTGTTAACGACGGTGTTTTCCAGCAGGGTCACCAGCTCACGCACGCCAAGCTTCCTGCGCTTCAGGTTCAGCATGACGTACATCACCTGCTGACCCGGGCCGTGGTAGGTCACCTGTCCGCCGCGATCGCTTTGAATCACGGGGATGTCGCCCGTCATCAGCAAATGTTCAGCTTTTCCGGCCTGGCCCTGGGTGAACACCGGCAGATGCTCTACCAGCCAAATTTCATCCGGGGTGGCGTCGTCGCGGGAATCGGTGAAGTCGTGCATGGCCTGGGAGACAGGCTCATAGGGCTGTAGCCCGAGGTGGCGGACAAGGATTTTATCCTGATACAAAACAACGTCTCCGAAGACGAGGGACAAAAGGTAGCGGGAAGTATATCACAGCGGGGGAGTGGGTTACCCGGCTAACCGGGCAACCGCAAAGGGACTACAGCACCATACGAACAATTTCGATATTGCCGAGCTCTTCGTACAGCGTCTCAACCTGCTCAATGTGCGTCGCAGTAATGGTGATCGAGACAGAGTGATAATTGCCTTTGCTGCTTGGTTTCACCGACGGAGAGTAGTCGCCCGGCGCATGGCGCTGAACCACTTCAACCACCTGATCAACCAGCTCAGGTTTCGCCAGACCCATTACTTTGTAGGTAAATGAGGTAGGGAATTCAAGCAGTTCGTTAAGTTTGGTTTTCATGTCAGCTCCGGCGTAACGTCAAAAAATAATAACTCCCACGTCAGGTGGGAGTTATCAGGATACTTAGTATATGGGGATCAAAATCACACTTTCAAGTGTTCAATTTTTAGCCAAACCAGTGGTGGAACATCAATTTAATGTAATCAATGATTTTGCCGAAGAAGTTGCCTTCTGGAATTTCATCCAGCACAACGAGCGGACGCTGGTCGATGGTTTTGCCGTCCAGCTGGAAGTTAATGGTGCCCACAACCTGGTTTTTCTGCAGCGGAGCATGCAGTTCGGTGGTGTTGAGCACGTAGCTGGCCTTAAGGTCTTTCATGCGGCCGCGCGGGATGGTCAGATAAAGGTCTTTATCTACGCCGAGTGACGCGCGGTCGTTGTCGCCGAACCAGACCGGTTCAGACGCAAATTCTTTACCTGCTTTCAGCGGATTGACGGTCTCGAAGAAGCGGAAGCCCCAGGTCAGAAGTTTCTTACTTTCCGTTTCGCGGCCCTTGAAGGTACGACCGCCCATCACCGCAGAGATCAGACGCATTTGACCTTCGGTTGCCGAAGCCACCAGGTTATAGCCTGCTTTGTCCGTATGGCCGGTCTTGATACCGTCGACGTTCAGGCTGTTGTCCCACAGCAGGCCGTTACGGTTGGTCTGACGAATGCCGTTGAAGGTGAACTCTTTTTCTTTATAGATGGAGTACTCGTTCGGCACGTCGCGGATCAGCGCCTGGCCGATCAGCGCCATGTCGCGCGCAGAGCTGTACTGCCCTTCGGCGTCCAGGCCGTGGACGGTCTGGAAGTGGCTGTTTTTCAGGCCCAGCGCGGAGACGTAGCTGTTCATCAGGCCAACAAAGGCATCCTGACTGCCAGCAGCAAAGTCCGCCATCGCCACGCAGGCGTCGTTACCGGACTGCAGGTTGATGCCGCGGATCAGCTGGGAGACCGGCACCTGCATGCCAGGCTTCAGGAACATCAGCGATGAGCCTTTGAACACCGGGTTACCCGTTGCCCACGCGTCGTTGCCGATGGTCACCAGGTCGGTTTCTTTAAACTTGCCCGCCTTCATGGCCTGGCCGATGACGTAGCTGGTCATCATTTTGGTCAGGCTAGCCGGATCGCGACGCGTGTCGGCGTTCTGTTCTGCCAGCACTTTGCCAGAGTTGTAATCGATCAGGATGTAGGATTCCGCGTCGATCTGCGGAACGCCAGGGATCATGGTCTTGATGTTCAGGTCATCCGCGTGAGCCGCAGAGAATGCAGCCGCGCATAAGGCCGTGGTCAGCGCCATGCGCTGCACAAAACGAGCAGATAAAGTGGTCTTCATGGTCAGAACTACGACGTCCGTGATGGAATTAAAAAAAGTGCCCTACTATAGCAAATGCTATACGGGCAGGCATCCGACTTTAAGCGTGAGTTTGTTAACGTTGTTTACACAAACTGACGTTTCGGATACCACCGATTCATTATTTTGCAACAGTAATAAACGACTGCAGCTGGGCTTCGCTTTGCAGACGCTGCTGCAGCCTGGCGGCCTGAGACTTGCTCGCAAACGGCCCCATCTGAATACGCCAGACCGCGCCGTTTTGCTGAACGCGGCCAGGCACGCTGAACTGCTGGCTCAGGCGCTGCTGATACTGCTGCGCTCTGGCCTGGTCGCTGACGGCACCCACCTGTACCACATAGCTGCCGCTTGCCGCTGCCGGGGCAGCGACCGCCGCGCTTTGCTGTGGGGCAGGGGCCGTGACGGGCGCAGGCTGTGCGACCGGAGCGGCCGCTGGGGCGGGTGTAGGTTCGCTGCCCTCAAGCACGCCAGAGGCCAGGGTCGTTGGCGCACCGAGGAAGCCGCTGCTTTTTACCGGCGCACCCGTGCTGTCATCGCTTTGCAGCGTATCGTTGCTGATGGCGCGCACTTCGCCCTGAGGCTGGGCTGGCTCTGCCGGAGAGGATACGCCGCCCATGCCCCCGCTCAGGTCAGGACGTGCGGGAAGGGCGTAGGTCTGCTTGGCTACCGTCGTACAGGCGGTGCCCGGGCCAGAGAGCGTGCCGTCCTGGGCCACAATAATCGGGTCAATACGCACTTTGGTATTGTTTGAAGTGTTCAGACGGTCAGCGGCCGCGCGCGACAGCGAGATCACGCGGTCGTTGCCGTACGGGCCACGATCGTTAATGCGCACCACAATCATGCGTCCGTTTGCGAGGTTGGTTACGCGAACGTAGCTTGGGATGGGTAGCGTAGGGTGCGCGGCGGTGATTTGCATCGGATCGAACGTCTCGCCAGATGCCGTCAGGTTGCTGCCGGGCTCCGCATCATAAATGGCGGCAAAGCCGGCCTGGCTGAAGCGGGACGGGTCCTGGACAATTTTGTAGCTCTTGCCGTCGCGCTGGTAATCCTGATTCGCGCTGGCATTCAGCGGTTCATAAACAGGATCGGCACCGCTGATTTCCACTATCGGGCCATTACATACCGCAGGCTGCGGCGGCGCGACGGTTGCCTGTTGCTGACCATCATCACTTGTGCAAGCTGCAAGTAAACTTGCTGCGATACAGATCCCCAGCCACTGCTTACGCATTGCGAACCCCTTATTTTTATACGCTTTTTGACAACATTTTTCTGTGGGTATGGATCGACATGACGATACCAAACCCGGCCATCAACACGATCAGTGCCGAGCCTCCGTAGCTCACCAGCGGCAGCGGAACGCCTACAACCGGCAGAATACCGCTCACCATACCAATATTTACGAAGACATAAACGAATAAAATCAGCATCAGCCCACCTGCCATCACGCGGCCAAAGGTGGTTTGCGCCCGTGCGGCAATCCACAGGCCGCGCATAATCAGCAGCACGTAGAGGGCAAGCAGGATCAGAATGCCCACCAGCCCCAGCTCTTCGGCCAGAACCGCAAAGATAAAGTCGGTGTGGCGCTCGGGTAAAAATTCCAGCTGGGACTGCGTGCCGTGCAGCCAGCCTTTACCGCTCAGGCCGCCCGAGCCAATCGCAATCTTCGACTGAATGATGTGGTAGCCCGCGCCCAGCGGATCGGTTTCCGGATCGAGCAGCATCATCACGCGCTGGCGCTGATAGTCATGCATCAGGAAGAACCACAGGATCGGGATAAAGGCCGCCACGAGCACCACGGCGATGCCGATCAGGCGCCAGCTCAGTCCAGATAAGAACAGCACAAACAGGCCGGACAGGGCGATCAGGATCGAGGTGCCCAGGTCAGGCTGTGCCGCCACCAGCAGCGTCGGCAGGAAAATTAACACCAGCGCGATGGCCGTATTCTTCAGCGAAGGCGGGCAAACGTCGCGGTTAATAAAGCGCGCCACCATCAGCGGCACGGCGATTTTGGCAATTTCCGAAGGCTGGAAGCGGACGATGCCGAGGTCCAGCCAGCGCTGCGCGCCCTTGGAGATGGCGCCAAAAGCGTCCACCGCAACCAGAAGAATAATACAGAAGATATAGAGATACGGCGCCCAGCCCTCGTACACGCGCGGTGGAATTTGCGCCATCACCACCATAATAACCAGACCCATTGCGATCTGGCCAATCTTGCGCTCCATCATGCCGATGTCCTGGCCGCTCGCGCTCCAGATCACCATCGCGCTGTAGAAGAGCAGGGCCAGCAGGATCAGCAGCATGGCAGGGTCGATGTGGATTTTGTCCCACAGCGATTTTTTATTTGGATTATCCGTCATGATTATTGGTCCTCACCTGCGGCGGCGGCCGCCGGGTTTTCAGCCGGCAGATCGGTGTTGTTGTCGCCCAACATAATGTGATCGAGGATCTGGCGCATGATTGTCCCTACTGCCGGACCCGCGCCGCCGTTTTCCAGAATCATGGCCACCGCAACCTGCGGGTTATTGTAAGGGGCAAATGCCGTCATGAGCTTATGGTCGCGCAGACGCTCCGCAATGCGGTGGGCGTTATAGGTTTCGTTGGCCTTCAGGCCGAACACCTGCGCGGTACCCGACTTCGCGGCCACCTTATACGGCGCGCTGGCGAAATATTTATGTGCCGTACCGTTCGCACGGTTGGCTACGCCGTACATCCCGTCCTTGGCAATCTCCCAGTAGCCGGAATGAATGTCGCCAACGGGCGCTTCCTGCGGCTGAACCCACGGCACTTTTTTGCCGTCTTCAACCGTGCTTTGCAGCAGATGCGGCACTTTAACAATGCCGTCGTTGATGAGGGTCATCATCGCTTTGTTCATCTGGATAGGCGTCGCCGTCCAGTAGCCCTGGCCGATACCGACCGGGATGGTGTCGCCCTGATACCACGGCTTCTTAAAGCGCTTCTGCTTCCACTCGCGGGTTGGCATGTTGCCGGAGCGTTCCTCGGAAAGATCCACGCCGGTGTAATGCCCGTAGCCGAATTTGCTCATCCACTCCGACAGGCGGTCAATGCCCATGTCATAGGCGACCTGGTAGAAGAAGGTATCCGCCGACTCTTCCAGCGATTTGGTCACGTTAAGATGGCCGTGGCCCCATTTTTTCCAGTCGCGGTAGCGTTTTTCAGAGCCGGGGAGCTGCCACCAGCCCGGATCGAACAGGCTGGTATTGCGGGTGATCACGCCTGCGCTCAGCGCGGAGACGGCGACATACGGCTTCACCGTGGAGGCCGGAGGGTAGACCCCCTGCGTGGCGCGGTTCACCAGCGGCGTGTTCGGATCGTTGAGCAGGCCGGAGTAATCCTTGCTGGAGATACCGTCGACGAACAGGTTAGGGTCGTAGCTCGGCATTGATACCATAGCCAGAATCCCGCCGGTTCGCGGATCGGTCACAACGACGGCCGCGCGGCTGCCCGCCAGCAGGGTTTCAATATACTGTTGCAGCTTAAGGTCGAGCGTCAGATAAACGTCGTGCCCCGCCTGTGGCGGCACCTCTTTCAGCTGACGAATAACGCGGCCGCGGTTGTTAACTTCAACCTCTTCATAGCCGGTTTGTCCGTGAAGAACCTCTTCGTAATAGCGCTCAATGCCGAGCTTGCCGATATCGTGCGTCGCGGCGTAGTTCGCCAGCTTGCCGTCTTTATCGAGCCTTTCGACGTCTTTATCGTTAATTTTGGAGACGTAGCCGATGACGTGCGTCAGCGCGGAGCCGTAGGGGTAGTAGCGGCGCTTATAGCCTTTGACCTCGACGCCGGGAAAGCGGTACTGGTTTACGGCGAAGCGGGCAACCTGGACTTCCGTCAGGTTGGTTTTCACCGGAATGGACGTAAAGCGGTGCGAGCGCGAGCGCTCTTTCTTGAACGCGGCGATATCATCGTCGGTCAGGTCGACCACGCTTTTCAGCGCTTCCAGCGTATCCTGAACGTTATCCACTTTTTCCGGCATCATCTCGATTTGGTAGATGGTGCGGTTCAGCGCCAGCGGCGTGCCGTTGCGGTCGTAAATAATGCCCCGGCTGGGCGCGATGGGAACCAGCTTGATGCGGTTTTCGTTTGAGCGCGTCTGGTAATCGGTATAGCGAACGATTTGCAGATTATAAAGGTTGGCGATCAGCACGCCGGTAAGCAGCAAAATCCCCAAAAAGGCGACCAGCGCCCGGCGCACAAACAGCGCGGACTCAGCCGTATAGTCGCGAAAAGAATTCTGTAGTTTCATCCGCTGCTTAATCTACCCTGGTCAAGTCACTACTCGCGGTGATAGGGGTGGTTGGTCGTTATGCTCCATGCGCGATAAAGACTTTCTGCCACCAGCACCCGAACGAGGGGGTGGGGGAGCGTCAGCGCGGAGAGAGACCAGCTTTGTTCTGCCGCCGCTTTGCAGGCGGGGGATAACCCTTCCGGGCCGCCAATCAACAAGCTGACGTCGCGGCCATCCTGCTTCCAGCGCTCCAGTTCGTGCGCCAGCTGCGGCGTATCCCAGGGTTTGCCTGGAATATCGAGGGTGACGATGCGGTTTTTGCCTGCGGCAGCCAGCATCAGCTCCCCCTCTTTATCGAGAATACGTTTGATATCCGCGTTCTTGCCGCGCTTTCCTGCTGGGATCTCCACCAGTTCGAACGGCATATCTTTGGGGAAACGACGCAGATACTCAGTAAAACCGGTTTGTACCCAGTCCGGCATTTTGGTGCCGACGGCGACCAGCTGCAACTTCACGCATTAACCCCAGAGTTTTTCCAGCTCATACAGACGACGGCTTTCGTCCTGCATGACGTGGACAATCACATCGCCAAGGTCGACAACCACCCAGTCAGCGGTCGCTTCACCTTCAACGCCAAGCGGTAACAGCCCTGCGGCGCGCGATTCCTGAACAACATGATCGGCAATAGAAACCACATGGCGAGTAGACGTCCCGGTGCAGATGATCATGCAGTCGGTGATGCTGGATTTACCCTTAACGTCGATAGCGATGATGTCCTGACCCTTCAGGTCATCAATTTTGTCGATAACAAAATCCTGGAGTGCTTTACCCTGCAAGTTTTCCCCCTGGGTGAAAAGATGGTGCAACAAAGAATTTGTGGTCAGCCAGTATACCTGAACTGAGGCCAGTGTCGGGACAAATGTCACCGTCCGGGCTTTTGAAGGCGGGTATCATCCCACCCTCCGCCTGAGATTGCATCGCCATTTTTGTAAAACAATTTCTGTAAAGCAATGTTCGGCGGGAAAGTCTGGCAGCGGAGGATAACAGTATGACTTTACCTGTCAAGGCAGGATAATCAATAAGGTGTTTTTTCAGGTGTCGGGATTATTGATCTGCTCTTTTCTGATACAAACCGTGCTGATGAATATATTCCAGCACCGGGGAGGGCAGCAGGGCGTCGCAGGGCTGGCCCGCCTGTAGGCGCTCGCGGATAAGCGTTGCTGAGATATCAAACCACGGCGTCTCGGCCAGATAGATTTTACCGGCGGGCAGCGCGTGGAGATCGTCAATATTGTCCGTCAAATGGTCTTCCAGCCATGCCTGATACTGTTCTTCGCGCATGGTCAGGGGATAGCCCGGGCGACGGGTCACGATAAGGTGGCTGTTGTTCAGAATCGTGTCGTACTGGTGCCAGCTGGGGAAGTTAAGCAACGAATCCTGGCCAATGATAAACGCCAGCGGTTTCTCCGGCCCTTCTTCCGCGCGCCACTCCCGCAGCGTTTCGGACGTCCATGACGGCGCGTCGCGCTTGAGCTCGCGCTCGTCGAGGGTGAACAGCGGCTTATCGGCAATTGCCAGCGCCAGCATCGCTTTACGCTGCTCGCTGGTCGCTTCCGGCTGGGGGCGGTGCGGCGGAACGTTGTTAGGCATGATAATCACGCGCTGCAGGCCAATCAGGTTTGCCAGAATTTCGACGGGCTTGAGGTGACCATAGTGTACCGGGTCGAAGGTACCGCCATACAGCGCCTGTAAAGAGTGCATATTATCCATCAATAAATACGTCGGCCAGCGCCTTATGGCACAGCAGCAGGGAAAGACTTTCAAGCTCTTCCCACACCGATTGACCGTAGTCCTGCTTCAACGTCAGCTCGGCGCGTGTGAGCAGATGCACGGCCTGGCGCAGCTGGTCGTGGCTGAGGCGGTTAATGGCCTCGGTGGTCATCGCCCTGCGGTTTTGCCAGACGCGGTGTTTATCAAACAGCGAGCGCAGGGGCGTGTGGGCCGACTGGCGCTTAAGATTGATTAACAGCAGCAGTTCGCGCTGGAGCGTACGCAATAAAATGACCGGCTCGCTGCCTTCAAGGCGCAGCTGCTGCAGGATATGCAGCGCGCGTTTGCTCTTGGCGGCCAGCAGCGCGTCCACCCAGTGGAACGGCGTAAAGTGCGCGGCGTCGTTAACCGCCTGCTCAACGCGCGGCAGCGTCAGCTTGCCGTCCGGCCACAACAGGGAAAGCCTGTCCAGCGCCTGCGCTAATGCCAGCAAATTGCCCTCATAGCAGTAGCAAAGCAGCTGATTCGCCGCATCGTCAAGCTGCAGGTTATGCTGCTTTGCCCTTGCCGCAACCCACTTAGGCAGGTGTGCCTGCTCGGGTGTCTGGCAGGTCACAAGCACCGCGTTGGTGGCGAGCGTCGTTACCCACGCCGCATTTTCCTGCGGTTTAGTCAGCTTGTTGCCGCGCACAATCAGCAGCAGATCGCCGTGAAGCAGGCTTACCAGCGTCGCCAGCTGTTCATTTATGGCCGCGTTAGGGCCATTTTCCGGCAGCAGGATCTGGATGGTTTGACGAGACGCGAACAGGCTCATCGCCTGACAAACTGAAAAGATCGCGTTCCAGTCTGTGCTGTAATCAAGCTGGAAGGTGTGGTGTTCATCGAAGCCATGCGCCGCCGCCGCGTGGCGAACGGCATCAAGACTTTCCTGGAGCAAAAGCGGATCGTTTCCGAGCAGCAGATACGCCGCGCGCAGCCCTTCATTGAGCTGCGCGCGGAGTTGTTCAGGATACAGCCTGATCATCAGTTACCCAACGAAGTGGCTGCCGGAAGCGACGCTGCCTCAGGCTTGTCGACAATGTCTGAACCCTGTTTAGACGTTGAGGCAATGCGCGGCAGCTGACGGATCAGCTGTTCCGCAGCCTTGTCGTACATTTCGTTAATGATAATTTGCTGTTCGGCATCTTTCGCCAGCGCCGTCTGCGGGTTATCAAAGAACGAACGGTAGACCTTGGTGCTGATTGGGTAGATATCTTTACCCGGGATCAGCACGGCTGCGCTAACCGACATCACCATCTGATATTCCGCCGTGCGCCCGTCCTGGAAGATAGACGCCGTATCTTTGCTCAGCGTTGAGCGCAGAACGCGGAATGACGGTACATCCTGGCGAAGCGTGTCTTTCTCAATGATCTCCACGCCGTTCAGGCGCAGCTGACTACGAAGCGCACGGCTAAGTGGGCCGTTTGGATCCGAGGAGTCGAAGATCATCGTTTTCATCTGCTCTGGCACCGCCGTTGTATTGCGCAGGTGCCAGCCACAGCCGGCGGTGACAAGCACCGCCAAAGATAGAAGTATTGTTGCCAGTTGTCGCACGTTTCCTCCCGCGCTTAGCCAACGACCAGATTAAGGAGTTTACCCGGTACGTAGATAACCTTACGTACGGTAACGCCCTCAAGATATTTCGCCACCAGATGCTCCTGGCCCGCGCGCTCGCGCACCTGTTCCTCGGTTGCATCCACGGCAACGGTAATTTTACCGCGCACTTTACCGTTAACCTGCACGACGACCAGCGTGGTGTTTTCCACCATTGCCGCTTCGTCCGCGACCGGCCACGGCGCGTTGTCGATATAGCCTTCGCCCTTCAGCGCCTGCCACAGGGTGAAGCTGGCGTGCGGAGTGAACGGGTTCAGCATACGAACGACGGCCAGCAGCGCTTCACGCATTAAGGCGCGATCCTGCTCGCCCTCCTGCGGTGCTTTAGCCAGTTTGTTCATCAGTTCCATAATAGCCGCAATTGCGGTGTTGAAGGTCTGACGACGACCGATATCATCGGTGACTTTCGCAATGGTTTTATGCACGTCGCGACGCAGCGCCTGCTGATCTTCAGTCAGCGCGGCAACGTCCAGCGCAGGGGCATCGCCCTGAGCGGTGTGCTCGTACACCAGTTTCCAGACGCGTTTCAGGAAGCGGTTAGCGCCTTCAACGCCGGATTCCTGCCACTCGAGCGTCATGTCGGCCGGGGAGGCAAACATCATGAACAGACGCACGGTATCTGCGCCGTAGCGTTCAACCATGACCTGCGGGTCGATGCCGTTGTTTTTGGACTTGGACATCTTGCTCATGCCGGTGTAGACCAGCTCGTGGCCTTCGGCATCTTTTGCCTTCACGATGCGGCCTTTCTCGTCGCGTTCAACGATGGCGTCAACCGGAGAAACCCAGTTACGCTCGCCGTTCGCGCCCACGTAGTAAAACGCGTCGGCCAGAACCATACCCTGACACAGCAGCTGTTTTGCCGGCTCGTCGGAGTTAACCATGCCCGCATCGCGCATCAGCTTGTGGAAGAAGCGGAAGTAGAGCAGGTGCATGATCGCGTGTTCGATACCGCCGATGTAGATATCCACCGGCAGCCAGTAGTTCGCCGCGTCGGAATCCAGCATGCCTTCCTGATACTGCGGGCAGGTGTAGCGCGCGTAGTACCAGGAGGACTCCATAAAGGTGTCGAAGGTGTCGGTTTCGCGCAGCGCAGGCTGGCCGTTCACGGTGGTTTTTGCCCACTCAGGATCGGCCTTGATCGGGCTGGTGATGCCGTCCATGACCACGTCTTCCGGCAGGATCACCGGCAGCTGATCTTCTGGCGTTGGCACCACGGTACCGTCTTCCAGCGTCACCATTGGAATCGGTGCGCCCCAGTAACGCTGGCGGGAAACGCCCCAGTCGCGCAGGCGATAGTTCACCTTACGCTCGCCAACGCCCAGCGAGGCCAGCTTGTCGGCAATCGCGTTGAAGCCTTCTTCGAAGCTCAGGCCGCTAAATTCACCGGAGTTGAACAGGGTGCCTTTTTCCGTCAGCGCCTGCTCGGACAGGTCCGGTTCAGAGCCGTCGGCCGCCAGGATAACCGGCTTGATGTTCAGGCCATATTTGGTGGCAAACTCGTAGTCGCGCTGGTCGTGACCCGGAACGGCCATCACCGCGCCGGTACCGTACTCCATCAGCACGAAGTTTGCGGCCCACACCGGAATTTCTTCGCCGGTCAGCGGATGCACGGCTTTAAAGCCGGTATCAACGCCTTTCTTCTCCATGGTCGCCATGTCGGCTTCGGCCACTTTGGTGTTGCGGCATTCGTCGATGAAGGTCGCCAGCTCCGGGGTGTTCTCGGCTGCTTTCTGCGCCAGCGGGTGACCTGCGGCCACGGCCAGGTAGGTCGCACCCATGAAGGTGTCCGGACGGGTGGTATATACGGTCAGCGTCTGGTCATAGCTTTTAACGTTGAAGGTGATTTCTACACCTTCGGAACGCCCAATCCAGTTGCGCTGCATGGTCTTAACGGTGTCAGGCCAGTGATCCAGCTTATCCAGATCGTTCAGCAGCTCGTCTGCGTAAGCGGTGATTTTGATAAACCACTGCGGGATCTCTTTACGTTCAACCTTGGTGTCGCAGCGCCAGCAGCAGCCGTCGATAACCTGTTCGTTTGCCAGAACGGTCTGATCGTTCGGGCACCAGTTAACGGCGGAGGTTTTCTTGTACACGAGGCCTTTTTTATACAGCTCGGTAAAGAATTTCTGCTCCCAGCGGTAGTATTCCGGCGTGCAGGTCGCCAGCTCGCGACTCCAGTCGTAGCCGAAGCCCAGCATTTTGAGCTGGTTTTTCATGTACGCGATGTTGTCGTACGTCCACGGCGCGGGGGCGGTGTTGTTTTTTACCGCGGCGCCTTCAGCAGGCAGGCCGAACGCATCCCAGCCGATGGGCTGCAGTACGTTTTTACCCAGCATGCGCTGGTAGCGGGCAATCACATCGCCAATGGTGTAGTTACGCACGTGGCCCATGTGTAGTCGACCAGAAGGATAGGGAAGCATCGACAGGCAGTAATACTTCTCTTTGCTCTCGTCTTCGGTAACTTCAAAGGTACGCTTCTCGTCCCAGTGTTGCTGGACTTTGGATTCTATCTCTTCCGGGCGGTATTGCTCTTGCATGGCAGCCAGTGGTCCTGTGTTCAATACAGCTACAAATGTAGCCAATGGATGTGGTAATTCAGATCCGCATAGCATAGCCCAAACGTTCGCGTCAAAACAGCCTTTCGCACAAATGCCCTTTGCAGGAATTTACGGGCTCTGTGCTCCACTCGGCAAAGCGGGAGCGAAATAAGGTCTATGATTAAAAAGAGTCACTTACCCAGGAGGCAGAATGATGAACAAGGTTGCTCAATTTTACCGCGAACTGATGGCGACACTCACCGAACGGCTGCGTAACGGCGAGCGCGACATTGATGCGCTGGTTGAACAGGCGCGTGCGCGGGTGACGCAAACGGGTGAGTTAACGCGAACCGAGGTTGAAGAGGTCACGCGCGCCGTGCGCCGCGACCTGGAAGAGTTTGCGCGCAGCTACGAGGAGAGCCAGGACGAGGTCGCCGACAGCGTGTTTATGCGGGTGATTAAAGAAAGCCTGTGGCAGGAGCTGGCGGATATCACCGATAAAACCCAGCTGGAGTGGCGCGAGGTGTTTCAGGATCTGAACCACCACGGCGTGTACCACAGCGGTGAGGTGGTGGGGCTGGGGAATCTGGTTTGCGAGAAATGCCACCATCATATTGCCGTTTATACGCCGGACGTGCTGCCGCTGTGCCCGAAATGCGGCCACGATCAGTTCCAGCGCCGGCCGTTTGAACCCTAGGTAAAAGAGCAGGTTTGTTCCCTCTCCCTGTGGGCTGAGGAATCCCCAGTAATTTTCTTGCTCTTAAAGAAATGAAAAATTACAGGATAATAAATGACTTACAGCGGCCCCCTGGTCCGGCTGAAAATCGCTGAGGCGTTGACCGTAGGCCGGGGCGAGGCGCACGGATGCGCCGAGAGGGCGTGACCTACATGGATGTAGGATCACGCCCGACTCGATAGCCGAAGGGAATAAGCCGAAGGCACCGCGAAGCGGCGATTTTCTTTGCCGGGAGCCGGGATTGTGAAGGGGGCGGCGGCAAGCCCCCTTCACACGTTCACGGGTGACGCTTCAGACAGAGAAGTGCAGAACTTAAGGTGAACGGAACAACCACCTGAGTCGCATGCTCCCCCTCACCCCAGCCCTCTCCCTGAATGGAGAGGGAGTAGTCTGTGCCAAGCTGAAATTTGTGGGGATTCCTCACCCCTGTGGGAGAGGGCCAGGGTGAGGGCATCAGGCCGCAGAATAATAAGCCAGCCGCTCCGCCAGCAAATCGACAAACCCCTCTCGGTCTATGTCCACCATCACCGTGGTATTCGGCGCATTACCCGTCAGCGAGTAGTAATCCACCACCGTCATCCCCTGCGTATATTTCCCCTGCGTTTCCACGCCAACCCACCTGTCCACCGTCGTAAACATCTCCGGCTTCAGCAGCCAGGCAATGGTGCACGGATCGTGCAGCGGCGCGCCGTGGAAGCCCCACTTCTCCGCCTTGTGGTATTCCATAAAGAAGTCGAGCAGCTCCGCCACCGTAGTAGCAACAGGGTTGCCGACGGCGCGGAAGCGCTCAATATCCTCCGCCATAATCTGCGCGCGGTGGGTGACGTCCAGCCCTGCCATCACAATCGGTAACCCGGACTGGAACACAATCTCAGCGGCTTCCGGGTCGACAAAGATGTTGAACTCCGCCGCCGGCGTCCAGTTACCCAGCCCCATCGCGCCGCCCATGATGACGATGCGCGCGATCCTGGCGTGCAGCTCGGGATGGCTGTTCAGCAGCAGCGCGATGTTGGTTTGCGGGCCGGTGGCGACCAGCGTGACGGGCTCGCTGCTTTCGCGCAGCACCTTCGCCATCAGCTCAACCGCGGTGCAGCTTTGTGGCGCAAAGCCCGGTTCCGGCAGCGCAGGGCCGTCTAGGCCGCTCTCGCCGTGAACGTTGTCGGCAATGATCAGATCCCGCATCAGCGGTTTTAACGCGCCGCCCGCGACCGGAATATCGGTGCGCTTTAGCAGCGTCAGCATGCGCAGGACGTTGCGCAGGGTTTTATCAGGCGTCTGGTTTCCAGCGGATGAGGTGACGGCCTTGACGTCCAGCTCGGGGGAGGCGAGGGCAAGTACGAGGGCGATCGCGTCGTCATGACCCGGATCGCAATCGAGAATAATTGGCTGTGCCATAGGGTTCTCCATGCTTGGCATTATTGTGTGACAAGGTTAACGCTGCATTGAGACGCCGACGAGAACAAGAGGGGAAAAGCGTGAGGCAGTGCGCAATCCGCAGATTGCGCACTGAAAAGATTAATGCAGGATTTTGGCGAGGAAGTCTTTAGCGCGCTCGGATTTCGGGTTAGCGAAGAACTCCTCTTTCGGCGAGTCTTCAACGATCTTCCCTTCATCCATGAAAATCACGCGGTTGGCCACCTTGCGGGCGAAGCCCATCTCGTGCGTCACCACCATCATGGTCATCCCTTCGTGCGCCAGCTCGACCATCACGTCCAGCACTTCGTTGATCATCTCGGGATCGAGCGCTGACGTGGGTTCATCAAACAGCATCGCCACCGGATCCATACACAGCGCGCGGGCGATCGCCACGCGCTGCTGCTGGCCGCCGGAAAGCTGTGCCGGGAGCTTATCGGCGTGAGCGGAAAGCCCCACGCGCTCCAGCAGCTTCAGCCCCTTCTCGCGCGCCGCTTTTTTGTCGCGCTTGAGCACCTTCACCTGCGCCAGCGTCAGGTTCTCGATGATCGAGAGGTGCGGGAACAGCTCAAAGTGCTGAAATACCATCCCAACGTGGGAGCGCAGCTGGGCCAGATTCGTTTTCTTGTCGTTAACTTTGGTACCGTTAACGACGATCTCGCCTTGTTGCACGGGTTCCAGGCCGTTCACCGTTTTAATGAGGGTCGATTTACCGGAGCCGGACGGTCCGCAAACGACCACCACGTCGCCTTTTTTTACTTCGGTGGAGCAGTCGGTCAGCACCTGAAAGTGCCCATACCATTTTGAAACATTTTTCAGGGAAATCATTATACAGTCCTTTTCTTCAGCCAGCTGACCAACAGCGACGCGCTTAAACTAATCACAAAATAGACCCCGCCCGCGAACAGGACCATCTCAACCTGCGTACCATCACGCTCGCCAATGGTTGACGCGGTACGGAAGAAGTCCGCCAGGCTGAGAACGTAGACCAGCGAGGTATCCTGGAACAGCACAATGCCCTGCGTCAGCAGCAGCGGAACCATGGCGCGAAACGCCTGCGGCAGAATAATCAGCTGCATTGACTGCCAGTGCGTCATCCCCAGCGCCAGCGCGGCGCTGGACTGCCCGCGGGAGATGCTCTGAATGCCCGCGCGGATAATCTCCGAGTAGTAGGCGGCCTCAAACATCGAGAACGCCACCATCGCCGAAATCAGGCGAATATCGCTTTTCGGCGACAGCCCCAGCACGTTTTGCAGGAAGCCGGGAACGATCAGGTAGAACCACAGCAGCACCATCACCAGCGGGATGGAGCGGAAAACGTTAACGTACGCGGTCGCAAACCAGGCGAGCGGCTTAAAGCTCGACAGGCGCATGACCGCCAGCAGGGTGCCCCAGACGATACCGACGATGATGGCAATGACGGTGATTATTAACGTAATCAGTAGGCCATCCAGCAGGTACGGCAGCGAAGGGACGATAGAACTCCAGTCAAACTCGTACATTATTTGCCCCCCATATTGCCCGGCAGGCGAATTTTGCGTTCAACCAGGTTCATTACCAGCATGATGAAAGCGTTAATCAGAACATACGCGAGCGTAATTGCGGTGAAGGATTCCCACGCGTGCGCGGAGTAATCCAGCAGCTTGCCCGCCTGTGCGGCCATGTCCACCAGGCCGATGGTCGAGGCGATGGCCGAGTTTTTCACCAGGTTCATCATCTCTGAGGTCATCGGCGGGACGATGACGCGATAGGCGTTGGGCAGCAGCACGTAGCGGTAGGCCTGCGGCAGCGTCAGACCCATCGCCAGCGCGGCGTTCTTCTGTCCACGCGGCAGCGACTGGATCGCGGCGCGCACCTGCTCGCAGACGCGCGCGGCGGTGAACAGCCCCAGGCAGAGCATGGAGGAGACGAAGAACTGCACGTTTGGATCCAGTTCCGCCTTGAACCACATGCCGATATTTTCCGGCAGCAGTTCCGGGATCACCAGATACCAGGTAAAGAACTGGACGATCAGCGGAACGTTGCGGAACAGTTCTACATATAGGGTGCCGAGCGTTGAAAGAAAGCGGTTAGGGACGGTGCGCAGAATACCGAACACCGAGCCGACGAGGAACGCAATAATCCACGCGGTAACGGATAACGCAACGGTGACCTGAAAACCGCTCCAGAGCCAGCCGAGATAGGTGGTGTTGCCGAACGGGGCTTGTTGCAGAAAGATGCCCCAGTTCCAGTCGATTGACATAATAAACTCCAGAAAAAAAAGGGTAGCAGCGCTACCCTCGAAGATTGGTGAGAAGCTCATTTTCGCGCTGAGTGGGGAACGACCACTCCGCGTATAGTCTGTCCGTGCTTCCCGACAATCGAGAGGGCAGGTATTCCCGCCCCTGTTGTTCTAATTAGTTAAGAGCTTTGTCGTTTGGTGTTTTGAACAGCGCTTTCATGTCATCGGACAGTTCGAAGTTCATGTTCAGGTTCTTCGGTGGAATTGGGTTCTTGAACCATTTGTCGAACCATTTTTCCGCTTCGCCGGAGGTCTGTGCCTGCGCGATGGTGTCATCGATCAGCTTTTTAAAGTCGGCGTCGTCTTTACGCAGCATGCAGCCGTAGGCCTCTTTAGACTGCGCGGTGCCCACGATTTCCCAGTTGTCCGGTTTCTTCGCTTTTGCACGTTCGCCGGCCAGCAGCGCATCGTCCATCATAAACGCGACGGCGCGACCGCTTTCCAGGGTACGGAAGGAGTCACCGTGGTCTTTCGCGCTGATGATGCGCATATCCATTTTCTTCTCGTCGTTCAGCTTGTGCAGCAGCACTTCTGAAGTTGTACCGGACGTCACGACGACCGCTTTACCTTTCAGGTCGGCAAAATCTTTGATGTCGCCGCCCTTCCTGGTCAGCAGACGGGTGCCGACAACGAAGATGGTGTCTGAGAAGGCTGCCTGTTTCTGGCGTTCAACGTTGTTGGTAGTGGAGCCACACTCAAAATCGAAGGTGCCGTTCTGCAGCAGGGGAATACGGTTCTGTGAAGTGATAGGGATCATCTTCACCTGGAGGTCTGGCTTGTTCAGCTTTTTCTTCACGGCTTCAACAATGGCGTTGGAGTAGTCCTGTGAATAGCCCACGACTTTTTGCGTGTTGTCGTAGTAAGAGAACGGGACGGATGATTCACGGTGGCCGACCACGATAACGCCGTTTTTGGCGATCTTGTCGAGCGTGCTTCCTGCTTTCGGCGCGTCTTCAGCGTGAACGACGCCCGCCGACATCCCCATCACCAGCATTGCTGTGGCCAGTTTACGTAATTGCATACCCAACTCCTTCTTATCAGCGTCAGAGACGCATTGATACCTATTGTGATGTTGTTATTTCTCGCGCTGTGCGAGTGCAGTGTTATGCAAGCTTGTTAACATTTAGTCTGGCTTAATGTAAAGATTTTGCTGCGTTATTGTTTATTTTTGCGAAGCGCGCCGCACCATTCAGAGGCAAAAATCTCTCGTTGCACCGTTTCGGTGCTACCGACGATCTACGCGGGTGCAACAAGATTGCACGTTAAGCCAGATAGCGTTTGCGTGGATTAACAAAGCAATAGGCGTGCCAGAATTGGCCCTATTCCTGGAAGAGAGAGGGAAAAAGGCGGAGCTGGATTTTGAAAAAGTGCAAGAACCGTTCCCTCTCCCCTATGGGGAGAGGGCTAGGGTGAGGGGGAAGGTTATTTGCGACGCTGACGCAGGCTCATCAGCACGGCGCCAAAGCCAAACAGCGCGGTCAGCATCCACAGCGGCCAGTTGCCCGTGCGGGCGTACGGCGTCAGGCCCGTGGTCGGCGTGACGTTTGCGGTCAGCACCTCGCGGGTGAACTGCGGGATCATCGCCTGAATCTCGCCCTGCGGGCCAATCACGGCGGTGATGCCGTTGTTGGTGCTGCGCAGCAGCGGGCGGGCCAGCTCAAGCGAACGCATGCGCGCCATCTGGAAGTGCTGCCACGGGCCAATCGACTTGCCAAACCAGGCGTCGTTCGAGATGGTCAGCAGGTAGTCGGTATCCGGACGGAAGTTATCGCGCACCTGCTCGCCGAGGATGATTTCGTAGCAAATGGCGGGCGTCAGCGCAAAACCGTGCGCGTGCAGCTGCGGCTGAACGTACGGGCCGCGGCTGAAGGAGGACATCGGCAGATCAAAGAACGGGGCCAGCGGGCGCAGAATCGACTCCAGAGGCACAAACTCGCCAAACGGCACCAGATGGTTTTTGTTATAGCGATCGGTTGAGTCGTAGCTGTACTCGCTGCCCTTGCCGAGCGTAATGATGGTGTTGTACGTATCGTAGCGGTTCTGCTGGTTAAGCCGCGCGTCAACGATCCCGGTGATCAGCGTGGTGTCGCGCGCGCGCAGCAGGTTATCCATCATCTTCAGGAACGGCTGCTGGTTTATTTCCAGATCGGGAATGGCGGACTCCGGCCAGATCACCAGCTGGGATTTCCCCATCACCTGCTCGGTGGCATTGGCGTAGATTTTCAGCGTGTTGATCAGCTGATTTTCATCCCACTTCAGCGCCTGAGGAATATCGCCCTGGACCATTGAGACCTGCATGGCGCGCTCGGGCTGCGGGGTGAACCACTGAATGTAGCGCAGCGGGAAGGGCAGCGCGAACAGCACCAGCGCGGCAACCAGGGGCTTCCAGCTGTGCGCGGTCAGGGCCAGCACCAGCAGGCCGCTGACGACCATCAGCAGGAAGTTAATCGCCTCTACGCCCATAACCGGCGCCAGCCCTTTCAGCGGGCCGTCGATCTGGCTATAGCCGAACTGCAGCCACGGGAAGCCGGTCAGCACCCAGCCGCGGAGAAATTCGGTTATCTGCCAGACAACCGGTGCGGCAATCGCCACGCGGATCCAGGTCGTTTTGGGCCACAGGCGAGAGAGGATGCCCGCGAACAGGCCGGTATAAAGCGAAAGGTAAGCGGCGAGCAGTACGACGAGGAAAACGTTAACCGGGCCGGGCATCCCGCCAAACTGCGCGATGCTGACGTAGACCCAGTTAATGCCGGAACCGAACAGCCCCAGCCCCCAGACGTAGCCGATAGCCGCGGCCTGCACCGGAGGGCGATTCAGGGTTAAACCCTGTAGCCCCATCAGGGAAAGAATGGCCGCGGGCCAGATATCGTAAGGCGAAAAAGCCAGCGTACCGCTGGCTCCGAGCAACAGCGCCAGCAGCAGACGGACGCGCTGGCGTTCAAGCAATGGGGCAAATGCCATTTACATTAATCTTCCAGTTTTGGCACCGGTGAGTCGTCCGGCGTTCTGACGTGAACCTGAATGATACGTCGGCTGTCGGCCATGGCGACCTTGAATTGGTAACCGTCGATGTCAACGGTCTCGCCGCGCGCCGGAAGATGGCCAAAGGCCTGCATCACCAGCCCGCCGATGGTATCCACCTCTTCATCGCTGAAGTGGGTGCCGAAGGCGTCGTTGAAGTCCTCAATCGAGGCCAGCGCGCGCACGGTCCAGGTGTGGCGGCTCAGCTGGCGGAAGTCGATATCTTCTTCTTCATCGTATTCGTCTTCGATTTCGCCCACGATCAGCTCGAGGATATCCTCGATCGTGACCAGGCCCGATACGCCGCCAAACTCATCAATCACAATCGCCATGTGGTAGCGCTGAGAGCGAAACTCTTTCAGCATCCGATCCACACGCTTGCTTTCAGGCACAACCACGGCCTGGCGTAACACTTTTTCCATGCTGAAGGCTTCGGCGTCGCTGCGCATAAACGGCAGCAGATCTTTCGCCATCAGAATGCCTTCAATGTGATCTTTGTCTTCGCTGATGACCGGGAAACGCGAGTGGGCGGATTCGATGATGACATCGAGACACTCGTCCAGCGTCTGGTTGCGTTTCAGGGTGATCATCTGCGAGCGGGGGATCATGATGTCGCGCACGCGCTGGTCAGCGATATCCATTACCCCTTCGAGCATTTCGCGCGTATCTTCGTCGATAAGGTCGTTCTGCCCGGAATCACGGATCAGCTCCAGCAGTTCGTCACGGTTTTTCGGTTCGCCGTGGAAAAGCTGGTTCAGGATGAGGGAGAAAAATCCCTTTTTAGTGTTTGGCGTGTCGCTACTGTGTGAATTGTCGTCGCTCATGGCGTTTGTTAAGGGTTCTCTTGTTGGTTCTCAGTTCACCGCCGCGCTAAATCCCTGCGCGGCGGCATGTTAGTCAGCCGGTGACTGACTATTCTTTCTCGGCAATGTACGGATCCTCATAGCCCAGAGCAAGCATTATCTCTGTCTCGAGGGACTCCATCTCTTCCGCTTCGTCATCTTCTATATGGTCGTAGCCCAGCAGGTGCAGGCTGCCGTGGACCACCATATGCGCCCAGTGGGCTTCAAGGGGTTTCTGCTGCTCTTTGGCTTCCTGTTCAACCACCTGGCGACAGATGATCAGATCGCCCAACAGCGGCATCTCGATGCCCGGAGGCGCTTCGAACGGGAAAGAGAGCACGTTGGTTGGCTTATCTTTCCCGCGGTAGGTCAGGTTAAGCTCATGGCTTTCCGCTTCATCCACCAGGCGAATCGTGACTTCTGATTCTTCCTGAAACTGGGGGATTACCGCATCCAGCCATTTCTGAAACTGTGCCTCTTCTGGCATGCCGGTATTATCTTCACAGGCCAGCTGTAAATCGAGGATCACCTGACTCATTTCTGCTCTTGCTCCTGCGCGTCGCGCTTGCGTTCTGCGGCCAGTTCGGCCCTGCGTTTCTGATCGGCTTCTTCCCAGGCCTCGTAGGCGTTAACGATGCGCGCAACAACCGGGTGGCGCACCACGTCCTCACTGTGGAAGAAGTTAAAGCTAATTTCGTCTACTTCCGCCAGGACTTCGATGGCGTGGCGCAGGCCGGACTTGGTGCTGCGCGGCAGGTCAATCTGGGTGACGTCGCCGGTGATGACCGCCTTCGAGTTAAAGCCAATACGCGTCAGGAACATTTTCATCTGTTCGATGGTGGTGTTCTGGCTTTCATCGAGGATGATAAAGGCGTCGTTAAGCGTGCGGCCGCGCATGTAGGCCAGCGGCGCGACTTCAATCACGTTGCGCTCAAT
Source organism: Enterobacter sp. KBR-315C3_2022 (assembly GCF_041399425.1). Taxonomy (NCBI): domain Bacteria; kingdom Pseudomonadati; phylum Pseudomonadota; class Gammaproteobacteria; order Enterobacterales; family Enterobacteriaceae; genus Enterobacter; species Enterobacter sp. KBR-315C3_2022. Next base: position 102,094 of record NZ_JBGKEB010000008.1, on the reverse strand, counting down.
CAGCTTCTCGACCTTCTCAAAGCCCAGCATTTCGAACAGCGCATCGTACAGCGGGCGCAGATACGGATCGACCTTCTGGCTTAAGTCGCCCGGCAGGAAGCCCAGCTTTTCACCGGCCTCTACCGCAGGACGCGTCAGCAGAATGCGGCGAATGTCCTGGCGCTCCAGGGCGTCTACCGCGGCGGCGACGGCCAGGTAGGTTTTCCCCGTGCCCGCCGGACCCACGCCGAAGGTGATGTCATGATCGAGAATGTTGGCGATGTACTGCGCCTGGTTCGGCGTACGCGGCTTAATCACGCCGCGCTTGGTCTTGATGTGAATCGCCTTGCCGTAGTCCGGCACGCTCTCCGCGCTCTGCTCAAGCACGCGCGCTTCTTTGATCGCGAGGTGGATTTGCTCCGGCTCGATATCCTGAATTTCGCCGCGCATCGGGGCGGTATCGACATACAGGCTGCGAAGAATATCCGCAGCGGCGTTGACGCAGATTGGGCGTCCGGTGAGTTTGAATTGGTTATCGCGACGATAGATTTCGATACCCAGACGTCGCTCCAGTTGTTTGATGTTGTCATCAAACGGCCCGCACAGGCTCAGCAGGCGAGCGTTGTCTGCTGGCTCAAGGCTAATTTCACGCGTGTCTATGTTCAAACCGTTCCTCTTTGATGGTTTAGCTGACCTGGTGGTGGCGTAATAACGCGGCCATTACCGAAATTATTCACGCCACAGAATAAAGGCGCAAGCATTGCGGAAGATATTGGGGACGATGAAAGGAAATACAAGGCCTGCCGGACGGGCAGGCCTGAAGGATTAAGGCTGATAAATTCCGACGCCAGAATCGTTTTCTTTGCGGGTGCGGGAGATAACGGATTCCGGAGACTCGGCGATGCGCAGGCCCATCTGGTCTTCGGTGCGCACCAGCTTCGCGCGCAGGGAGTTGGTCAGCACCTCGACAATCTCAACGTCCACGAATTTACCGATCATGTCCGGCGTACCTTCGAAGTTCACCACGCGGTTATTCTCCGTGCGGCCCGACAGTTCCATCACGCTCTTGCGCGAGGTGCCTTCCACCAGAATGCGCTGGACGGTGCCGAGCATGCGGCGGCTCCAGGCGTTTGCCTGCTGGTTAATGCGCTCCTGCAGGATATACAGACGCTGCTTTTTCTCCTCTTCCGGCACGTCGTCGACCATATCGGCCGCTGGCGTACCCGGGCGCGCAGAGAAGATAAAGCTGTAGCTGACGTCAAAGTTCACTTCGCCGATGAGCTTCATGGTGCGCTCAAAATCGTCCGCGGTTTCGCCCGGGAAGCCGACGATGAAGTCGGAGCTGATCTGGATATCCGGTCGCGCTTCACGCAGCTTGCGAATGGTGGATTTGTACTCCAGCACCGTGTGCGGGCGCCCCATCAGGTTCAGCACGCGGTCGGAACCGCACTGAATGGGCAGGTGCAGGAAGCTCACCAGCTCCGGCGTATCGCGATAGACATCGATGATGTCGTCGGAAAATTCCATCGGGTGGCTGGTGGTGAAGCGGATGCGGTCAATGCCGTCAATTGCCGCCACCAGGCGCAGCAGCTCGGCAAAGCTGCCGGTGGTGCCGTCGTAGTTCTCACCGCGCCAGGCATTGACGTTCTGGCCCAGCAGGTTGACTTCGCGTACGCCCTGCGCGGCAAGCTGCGCGATTTCAAACAGAATGTCGTCCGCCGGGCGGCTGACCTCTTCACCGCGTGTGTATGGCACCACGCAGTAGGTGCAGTACTTATTGCAGCCTTCCATGATCGAGACAAAAGCGCTCGGGCCGTCGGCGCGCGGCTCCGGCAGGCGGTCGAATTTTTCGATCTCCGGGAAGCTCACGTCAACGACCGGGCTGCGCGTGCCGCGAACCTTATTGATCATCTCGGGCAGACGGTGCAAAGTCTGAGGACCAAAGACGATGTCCACGTACGGGGCTCTCTGGCGGATCAGCTTGCCTTCCTGCGACGCAACGCAGCCGCCCACGCCGATAATCAGGTCCGGATTTTTTCGTTTGAGGAGTTTCCAGCGACCCAGCAGGTGAAAGACCTTTTCCTGCGCTTTTTCACGAATTGAACAGGTGTTAAGCAGCAGCACATCGGCTTCTTTCGCATTTTCAGTCAGCTGGTATCCGTGGGTGGTATCCAGCAGATCGGCCATCTTGGATGAATCGTATTCGTTCATCTGACAGCCCCAGGTTTTTATGTGGAGTTTTTTAGTCATTGACTTGCTCAGCTCAGGATTGCAAGCCGCGTATTGTAATGCTTTGGTGGGGTTGTGACCAGTATGAAGGTTGTCAACCTCAAGGCCGCAAAAATCCGGTAAACTTAAGGGATTCTCCAATAAGGAAAAAAGACCATGACACTCCAACACACCGAAGTTGCCGTTGTCGGCGGCGGTATGGTCGGCGGCGCGCTGGCGCTGGGGCTGGCACAGCAGGGATTTGAGGTAACGGTAGTAGAGCAGGCGACGCCCGCGGCCTTCGATGCATCGGCGAAACCGGACGTGCGGATCTCGGCGATCAGCGCCTCATCTGTCGATCTGCTTCGCGGGCTTGGCGTCTGGGAGGCGGTGCTGGCGATGCGCGCGCATCCCTATAGCCGTCTTGAAACGTGGGAGTGGGAAAATGCCCACGTCGCGTTTGACGCAGCGGAGCTCAAGCTGCCGCGCCTGGGCTACATGGTGGAGAACAGCGTTCTCCAGCTGGCGCTCTGGCAGGCGCTGGAGGCGCATCCAAAGGTGACGCTGCGCGTTCCAGCGACCTTACGCGAGCTGCGTCCACACGAGAACGGCTATCTGCTGGCGCTGGATAACGGTGAAAAGCTTGCCGTGAAGCTGGTGGTTGGCGCGGATGGAGCGAACTCGCAGGTCAGGCAGATGGCGGGGATTGGCATTCATGCGTGGCAGTATCAGCAGTCCTGCATGCTGATCACCGTTCAGTGTGAGAATGCGCCCGGCGAAAGCACCTGGCAGCACTTTACGCCGAACGGACCGCACGCCTTTTTACCGCTGTTTGATAACTGGGCGTCGCTGGTGTGGTATGACAAACCGGCACGCATTCGCCAGCTGCAGGGGCTTTCTATGGCTCAGCTGCAGGACGAAATACAACGGCACTTCCCGAGCCGCCTGGGCAACGTGACGCCGGTTGCGGCGGGCGCATTTCCGCTCACGCGCCGCCACGCTTTGCAGTACGCGCGTGAAGGGCTGGCACTGGTAGGCGATGCGGCGCACACGATCCACCCGCTGGCGGGGCAGGGCGTGAACCTGGGCTATCGTGACGTGGACGCGCTGCTGGACGTGCTGGGCAATGCGCGGGCGCACGCTGAACCCTGGGCCAGCCATCAGATACTGAAGCGCTACCAGACGCGGCGCATGGCGGATAACTTCATTATGCAGTCGGGAATGGATCTGTTCCACGCGGGATTCAGTAACGATTTAGGTCCGATGCGCATTCTTCGTAACATTGGATTGATGGCGGCGGAACGCGCCGGTGGCCTGAAGCGCCAGGCATTGAAATACGCGCTAGGACTCTAATCTTTTTTCCCTCTCCTGTGGGAGAGGGCATCAGGCCGCACGGTACTGATAACAAAAACAAAAAAGCCCGCAGAGCGGGCTATTTTGTTTTAAGTGGCTGGGGTGCAGGGATTCGAACCCCGGAATGCTGGTATCAGAAACCAGAGCCTTACCGCTTGGCGACACCCCAATTGCGTTAAACACACTGCTTAACGACTTTTTTAAATTGGCTGGGGTACGAGGATTCGAACCTCGGAATGCTGGTATCAGAAACCAGAGCCTTACCGCTTGGCGATACCCCAACAATTTTTTCTAGTTTACCGTATAAATCGATAAATGACTAATTTGGTGGCTACGACGGGATTCGAACCTGTGACCCCATCATTATGAGTGATGTGCTCTAACCAGCTGAGCTACGTAGCCAATACTGCTTTTCTTCGATGGCTGGGGTACCTGGATTCGAACCAGGGAATGCCGGTATCAAAAACCGGTGCCTTACCGCTTGGCGATACCCCAATAACCGCGGAGAACCGCAAAATCGAAGAAATATGGCTGGGGTACCTGGATTCGAACCAGGGAATGCCGGTATCAAAAACCGGTGCCTTACCGCTTGGCGATACCCCATCCGTGCAACGCTTATCTGGAAATGGTGCGGGAGGCGAGACTTGAACTCGCACACCTTGCGGCGCCAGAACCTAAATCTGGTGCGTCTACCAATTTCGCCACTCCCGCAAAAAAAAGATGGTGGCTACGACGGGATTCGAACCTGTGACCCCATCATTATGAGTGATGTGCTCTAACCAGCTGAGCTACGTAGCCATCTTTTTTTTCGCGCTACCTTATCGGCGTTGCGGGGCGCATTATGCGTATAGACCCTTGCAGCGTCAATACCTTTTTCAACGAAAATAGCCGGAATGTGACTGTTTGGTTAGGTTGCGAACAGCGTGGCCGAATATTCGGCAATTATTGGTTATTGATCGTTTTTGTCCTGGCAGCCAGGGGATAAAGAAAAGGCCCCGGAGGGCCTTTTTAACGCTGCGATTATTTGTACGCTGACTGGTGAACGCCGACCGCGCGCCCTGATGGATCGTTCATGGATTTGAACGATTCGTCCCATTCGATCGCTTTCGCAGAGGAACAGGCAACGGACGGGCCGCCCGGCACGCACTCGGCCGCGCTTGGAACCGGGAACAGCTCTTCAAAGATCTCGCGGTACAGATACGCTTCTTTCGATCCCGGCGTGTTATACGGGAAGCGGAAGCTCGCGGTTTCCAGCTGCTGATCGGAAACGTGCTTAGCGGCCACCTCTTTCAGGGTGTCAATCCAGCTGTAGCCCACGCCGTCGGAGAACTGCTCTTTCTGACGCCACGCCACGCTTGCCGGCAGATAGGATTCAAAGCATTCACGCAGGATATGTTTTTCCATTTTGCCGTTGCCGCACATCTTATCCTGCGGGTTGATGCGCATCGCAACGTCGAGGAATTTTTTATCCAGGAACGGCACGCGGGCTTCGACGCCCCAGGCGGACATCGCTTTGTTGGCGCGCGCGCAGTCGAACATATGCAGCGCCTGCAGCTTACGCACCGTCTCCTCGTGCAGCTCTTTGGCGTTTGGCGCTTTGTGGAAGTACAGATAGCCGCCGAACACCTCGTCAGATCCTTCTCCGGACAACACCATTTTAATACCCATCGCCTTGATCTTGCGGGACATCAGGTACATTGGCGTCGAGGCGCGAATCGTCGTGACGTCATAGGTTTCAATGTGGTAAATCACATCGCGGATCGCATCCAGACCTTCCTGCACGGTGAAGTGAATTTCATGGTGCACGGTACCGAGATGGTTTGCCACTTCCTGCGCGGCTTTCAGGTCAGGCGCGCCTTCCAGGCCAACGGCAAAGGAGTGGAGCTGCGGCCACCAGGCTTCCGAGCGCTCCTGATCCTCCACGCGGCGCGCGGCGAATTTCTTGGTAATGGCGGAGATCACGGAGGAGTCCAGGCCGCCGGAGAGCAGCACGCCGTAAGGCACGTCTGACATCAGGTGGCTTTTCACGGACTCTTCCAGCGCCTGGCGCAGTTCGGCCTTGTCGGTAACGTTGTCTTTTACCGCGTCATAGTCGAACCAGTCGCGCTGATAGTACGAACGGATCTCGCCGTCTTTGCTCCACAGGAAGCTGCCCGCCGGGAACTCTTTAATGGTGCGGCAAACCGGCACCAGGGCTTTCATTTCTGACGCCACGTAGAAGTTGCCGTGCTCGTCGTGGCCCATGTACAGCGGGATGATACCAATGTGGTCACGGCCAATCAGGTAGGCATCCTTTTCGCTGTCGTAGAGGGCAAAGGCGAACATGCCCTGCAGCTCGTCCAGAAACTCTGGCCCTTTTTCCTGATACAGCGCCAGAATGACTTCGCAGTCGGAGCCTGTCTGGAACGCGTAGCGATCGCCATACTCGGCGCGCAGGGCCTGATGGTTGTAGATTTCACCGTTCACCGCCAGCGCGTGCGTTTTTTTCTCGTTATACAGCGGCTGTGCGCCAGCGTTGACGTCAACAATGGACAAACGCTCGTGAGCCAGAATGGCCTTATCGCTGGCGTACACGCCGGACCAGTCCGGGCCACGGTGGCGCATCAGGCGAGATAACTCCAGAGCCTTTTTACGCAGTTCGCCTGCGTCAGTTTTAATATCCAGTACGCCAAAAATAGAACACATAACCTTCTCCGTTAATGCTGATGCGTTGTGATGTTGCTTGCTTATGAAAATGCCGTAAAAGGGGGAGGGCGCGCAAGGGTTTTACGGCGTAAAACGCAAATAGTGCAATCGTGATTGCGGAATGTTGAAAAAAGAGTACGTGCGAGGTCTTTTTATTGATGATTGTTCAATAAAAGGCTTGTTTTATTAGATGGCGCCGTATGGATTGGCCGCAAAAATAAAAAACCACGCCCTGGGGCGTGGTCTGGGATCAGATAACGTCAATTTCATCGACGGAGGGGTAAATCCAGCTCGGTCGAAACGGCATGCTGTCGATATCATCGATCGTCGAAACGCCGGAGAGCACCAGGATCGTCTCAAGGCCCGCCTGGAAGCCGGCCAGAATGTCGGTGCGCAGGTTATCGCCTACGATAACGGTGTCTTCAGAATGCGCCTGCATTTTATTCAGCGCAGCGCGAATGATCCACGGGCTTGGCTTGCCGACGTAAAACGGTTTACGCCCGGAGATTTTTTCAATGCCCGCGCACAGCGCGCCGCAGGCCGGATAGAAGCCGCGCCCGTGGGTGTCCGGGTTGGTGGCGATAAACCGCGCGCCGTTGGCAACGAAGAAGGAGGCCTTATGCATCATTTCCCAGTTGTAGGAGCGCGTTTCGCCCACGATGACAAAGTCCGGGTTGACGTCGGTGATGGTAAAACCGGCTGTATACAGCTCATGGATCAGCGCGCCTTCGCCCACAACGTAGGCTTTTTTCCCTTCCTGACGCTTGAGAAAATCCGCCGTCGCCATCGCCGAGGTGTAAAACACGCTGTCAGGCACGTTAACCCCTGCCGTTGCAAAGCGGTTTGCCAGGTCCTGACCAGTCTGGGAAGGGTAGTTCGTGAGCAGAACCAGTGGCATTCCTTTGTCGATGATGCGGTGAAGAAATTCCGCAGCACCCGGCACGGCAACGTTATCGTGCATCAGCACGCCGTCAATATCACAAATTACGTTCTTAATGGTCATGGACATTCCGACATCAAAAAAAGAAGGCGTTACTATAAGATCCGATCAGGATTCCAGCAAATGTTGCAGCAGGCTGCCGTTGAGCATGGCGCGTTTTACCAGCGCAAACGCCCCAATGGCCGAACGGTGATCCAGCGTAGAGCGCACCACCGGCAAGTTCTGGCGAAACGCTTTCAGCGCCTGGGTATTGATGCAGCCCTCGATGGCGGGAAGTAACACCTTTTCCGCTTCGACAATTTCACCGGCGATAACCACTTTTTGCGGGTTAAACAGGTTAATGGCGATGGCGATGGTTTTACCCAGATGGCGTCCAACCTGCTCAATGACCTCGCAGGCCAGCGGGTCGCCTTTGTTCGCCGCTTTGCAGATAGGGCCGATCTTGCAGTCATCCAGCGTGACGCGGCTTTGATAGCCCTGCTCCAGCAGGTGGCGCACGCGGTGTTCGATGGCGGCGTTGGCGGCAATGGTTTCGAGACAGCCAAAGTTTCCGCAGTGGCAGCGTTCACCCAGCGGTTCAACCTGGATATGGCCAATCTCGCCGACGTTGCCGTTGCGGCCGATAAAAATACGCCCGTTGGAGATGATGCCCGCGCCGGTGCCGCGATGAACGCGCACCAGAATGGAGTCTTCGCAGTCCTGGCTCGCACCAAAGTAGTGCTCGGCAAGCGCCAGAGAGCGGATATCGTGGCCGACAAAACAGGTCACGTTAAAGCGTTTTTCCAGCGCGTCTACCAGGCCCCAGTTTTCAACCTGGATGTGCGGCATATAGCGAATCACGCCGCTTTCAGGATCGACCAGCCCCGGCAAAATAACCGAGATGGCAATAAGCTCGCGGATCTTGCGCTGGCAGCTCTCGATGAAAAGGGCGATGGTTTTCAGCAGCGCGTGTTCCAGCGTCTCCTGCGTGCGCTCCGGCAGCGGGTAATGCTCTTCGGCGATGGCTTTACTGCTCAGATCGTACAGCGTAAGCGTGGTGTCGTAGCGACCAAGACGCACGCCGATGGCCTGGAAATTGCGGGTTTCGGTGACGATAGAGATAGCGCGGCGGCCTCCGGTGGAGGCCTGCTGATCGACTTCTTTGATCAGGCCGCGCTCAATAAGCTGACGGGTAATTTTTGTCACGCTGGCGGGAGCAAGCTGGCTTTGTTCGGCTATCTGAATCCGCGAGATTGGTCCGTGCTGGTCAATCAGGCGATAAACGGCCGCGCTGTTGAGTTGTTTTACGAGGTCAACATTACCAATTTGAGCTTGTCCGCCTGGTGTCATACTTTTACTTACTCAGTGACGACCTCGTTACCATTAACGATGGTCTTAATAATTTTATAATCGTGTGTGAACGCCGTCAGGTTTGCAACCATACCCGGCGCAATGCCGCCCAGCTGTTTATCCACGCCGATCGCGCGCGCCGGATAAAGCGTTGCCATACGCAGCACTTCGTCAAGGGCGATACCGCAATGTTCGACCAGATTGCGCACCCCTTCGATCATCGTCAGGGCAGAGCCGCTCAGGGTTCCGTTCTCGTCCACACAGAGTCCATTACGGTAGTATATTGTTTTACCAGCAAAAATGAACTGGTCAATATTTGCCCCTGCCGGTGCGGTGGCATCCGTGACCAGACAAAGCTTGTCGCCTTTGAGGCGTTTAGCGTTGCGAATGTTGGTGTAATCAACGTGCAGACCGTCCGCGATGATGCCGCAGTACACGTCCGGCTCGTCCAGAATGGCGCCCACGAGGCCCGGCTCGCGACCGGTGATGTAAGGCATCGCGTTGTAGAGGTGCGTGGCAAAGGTGATCCCCGCGCGGAAGCCCGCTTTCGCCTCTTTCTGCGTGGCGTTTGAGTGGCCGGCTGAAACAACAATCCCCGCCGCCGCAAGCTTGCGAATAACGTCTGTACCGGTCATTTCCGGTGCCAGCGTCACTTTGGTGATGACATCGGCGTTTGCACACATGAAATCGACCAGCTCGTCATCCGGCTTGCGGACATAGTCCGGGTTGTGCGTGCCTTTCTTGACCATGTTCAGCCAGGGGCCTTCCAGATGCAAACCCAGCGCCTGGTTTGGATGTTTCGCCAGGTATTCTCGCATCACGCGAATACCCTGTTTCATCAGGTCATCGCTGCTGGTAATCAGGGTAGGCAGATAGCTGGTGCAGCCCGATTTCTCGTTGGCTTTTTGCATGATTTCCAGCGTTTCAACGGTGACCGCGTCAGCGGTGTCGTTAAACTGCACGCCGCCGCAGCCGTTAAGCTGTACGTCGATAAAACCGGGGGCGATTACTGCTCCGCTGAGTGAGCGCTGCTCAACGTCCGGCGGCAGCTCGGCCAGCGGACAAACTCGTTCAATCAGGCCATTTGCGACAACAATCGCATGGTCATCCAGAATTTCATGGCCGGTATAAATCCGACCGTGGGTTAAAGCGTACATAACGACCCCCGGTTTAAAAAAATGCGACCGCCTCTGAAACGAGAGGCGGTTATTCAATTACAGACCTTTGATGTTTTCTGCTTCCAGCTCGTTGAAGTACTTCAGCGTTTTCACTTTCAGCTCCATCGTGGACGGCTCATCGCACACCACAACGGCTTTTGGATGCAGCTGCAGGCAGCTGATGGTCCACATGTGGTTGACGTTGCCTTCAACGGCAGCCTGGAGCGCCTGCGCTTTCACGCCGCCCAGCACCAGAATCATCACTTCTTCGGCATCCAGCAGGGTGCCCACGCCAACGGTCAGCGCGTATTTCGGCACCTGGTTAACGTCGCCGTCAAAGAAACGGGAGTTCGCGACGCGCGTGTCGTGGGTCAGCGTCTTAATGCGGGTACGTGAAGCCAGGGAAGAGGCCGGTTCGTTGAAAGCGATGTGACCATCGTTGCCAACGCCGCCCATAAACAGGTGGATTTTACCGTAAGAACGGATTTTTTCTTCATACTGACGGCATTCTGCGTCAATATCTGGCGCGTTTCCGTTCAGCAGGTTGATGTTTTCAGCTGGAATATCAACGTGATCAAAGAAATTACGGTGCATGAAGCTATGGTAGCTTTCCGGATGTTCCTTCGGTAAACCCACGTATTCGTCCATGTTGAAGGTCACAACGTGCTTGAAGCTGACCTGGCCCGCTTTGTGCATTTCAACCAGTGCTTTATAGGCGGTCAGCGGGGTGCCGCCGGTTGGCAGACCGAGTACGAAAGGACGATCGGCGGTAGGTTTGAACGCATTAATACGGTTAACGATATGGCGAGCGGCCCATTTACCAACTTGTTCAGCTGTTGCCAGGGGAATCAGTCTCATTGTTCACCTCAAGAGTTAAAGTAGAAAAGTGGGCGGATGGCATCGGAACCTGAACTAAGCGTAACCTGGAACCCGTCAGGCTGGATCAATCCGTCTTGATTTTTTGAATGATAAAATAAGTTTTCGCTGTTAGCCAGTGAAAGGGAGGGTTGATAACGATATTTGGTGACAAAACTCACAAAAAATGGGTGTTTAATTTGCGATACGAATTAATTTTTCACACACTCACGATGCCAGTGAATTATCAACGGTAGTTATAAGCCTGTAACACTATAAAAACATAGTTTAGAACGAGCCTTAAAAAGTGGGTCTCGTAGGGGGAATCGGATGAATATTTTAGGTTTTTTCCAGCGACTCGGTAGGGCATTGCAGCTGCCCATCGCGGTGTTGCCAGTGGCGGCACTGTTGCTGCGATTCGGCCAACCGGATTTATTAAATGTTCCTTTCATCGCGCAAGCGGGTGGGGCCATTTTCGATAACCTCGCGCTTATTTTCGCCATCGGTGTGGCATCCAGCTGGTCCAAGGACGGTGCGGGTGCGGCAGCTCTGGCAGGTGCGGTGGGTTACTTTGTACTGACCAAAGCGATGATAACCATCAACCCGGAAATCAATATGGGTGTGCTGGCGGGTATCATTACCGGTCTGGTGGGCGGTGCGGTCTATAACCGCTGGGCCAACATTAAGCTTCCAGACTTCCTGAGCTTCTTCGGCGGGAAGCGCTTCGTGCCGATCGCAACCGGCTTCTTCTGCCTGGTGTTAGCGGCCATCTTCGGCTACGTCTGGCCACCTGTTCAGCACGCAATTCATGCGGGCGGTGAATGGATCGTCTCTGCGGGCGCGCTGGGTTCCGGTATCTTTGGCTTCATTAACCGTCTGCTGATCCCAACCGGTCTGCATCAGGTTCTGAACACCATCGCCTGGTTCCAGATTGGCGAGTTCACCAACGCCGCGGGTGCGGTATTCCACGGCGACATCAACCGCTTCTACGCGGGTGACGGCACCGCGGGCATGTTCATGTCCGGCTTCTTCCCAATCATGATGTTTGGCCTGCCGGGTGCAGCGCTGGCGATGTACTTCGCTGCGCCGAAAGAGCGTCGCCCAATGGTTGGCGGTATGCTGCTCTCCGTCGCCGTCACCGCGTTCCTGACCGGTGTGACCGAGCCGCTGGAATTCCTGTTCATGTTCCTGGCTCCGCTGCTGTATCTCCTGCACGCGCTGCTGACCGGCATCAGCCTGTTCGTTGCCACGCTGCTGGGTATCCATGCGGGCTTCTCCTTCTCCGCAGGCGCGATCGACTATGTGCTGATGTACAGCCTGCCGGCAGCCAGCCAGAACGTCTGGATGCTGCTGGTGATGGGCGTGATCTTCTTCATCGTCTACTTCCTGCTGTTCAGCGCGGTTATTCGCATGTTTAACCTGAAAACCCCAGGCCGCGAAGACAAAACCGATGACGTGGTCACTGAAGAAGCGAACAGCAACACCGAAGAAGGTCTGGCACAGCTGGCGACCAGCTACATTGCTGCCGTTGGCGGTACCGATAACCTGAAAGCGATTGATGCCTGTATTACCCGTCTGCGTCTGACCGTGGTCGACTCTTCCCGCGTGAACGACGCCGCGTGCAAACGCCTTGGCGCATCCGGCGTGGTGAAACTGAACAAGCAGAGCATTCAGGTGATTGTGGGTGCGAAAGCGGAATCCATCGGCGATGAGATGAAGAAAGTGGTGATGCGTGGCCCGGTTGCCGCCGCGGAAGCAACTTCAGCTCCGGCCGCTGCTCCAACTGCCGTTAAGCCGCAGGCTGTTCCAAACGCAGCAACCGTTGCCGCGCTGGTCTCTCCCGTCACGGGTGAAGTGGTTGCGCTTGAGCAGGTGCCTGACGAAGCGTTCGCCAGCAAAGCGGTCGGTGACGGCGTGGCGGTGAAACCAACGGATAAAACCGTGGTGTCTCCGGCTGCCGGTACCATCGTGAAAATCTTCAACACCAACCACGCGTTCTGCCTTGAGACTGAAAAAGGTGCGGAAATCGTTGTCCACATGGGTATCGATACCGTTGCGCTTAACGGTCAGGGCTTTACTCGCCTGGTGGAAGAGGGCGCGGAAGTGGTTGCAGGCCAGCCGGTTCTGGAAATGGATCTGGACTTCCTGAACGCCAACGCGCGCTCAATGATCAGCCCGGTCGTGTGCAGCAACATCGACGACTTCAGCGGTCTGGTGATTCAGGCGAAAGGTCAGGTTGTTGCGGGCCAAACGCCGCTGTATGAGATTAAAGGCAAGTAATCGCTCCTGAGTAGAGTTCATGCCTTAAGCGGCGGGGGATAACCTCCGCCGCTTTTTTTTTTTGCTGCAAATGCCCCCATTATTTTCTTCAGAGACGTTTTAAGGGTTGTCACTACGTCCGGCTTATAAGATCATATGCCGTTATACGTTGTTTACGCTTTTGAGGAATCCACGATGAGTGAGGCTGAAGCCCGCCCGAGTAACTTTATTCGTCAGATCATCGATGAAGATCTGGCCAGTGGTAAGCACACCACGGTTCATACGCGTTTCCCGCCGGAGCCGAACGGCTACCTGCACATTGGTCACGCGAAATCTATCTGCCTGAACTTCGGCATTGCGCAAGACTATCAGGGCCAATGCAACCTGCGTTTCGATGACACAAACCCAGCAAAAGAAGACATCGAATACGTTGAGTCGATCAAAAACGACGTGCAATGGCTGGGCTTCAACTGGTCGGGCGACATCTGCTACTCCTCTAACTATTTCGATCAGCTGTATGCCTACGCGATAGAGCTGATCAATAAAGGTCTGGCGTATGTCGATGAACTGTCCGCTGACGAAATCCGCGAGTATCGCGGCACGCTGACGGCGCCCGGCAAAAACAGCCCGTTCCGCGACCGCAGCGTGGAAGAGAACCTGGCGCTGTTCGAAAAAATGCGTGCCGGCGGCTTCGAAGAAGGCAAAGCCTGCCTGCGTGCCAAAATCGATATGGCGTCACCGTTTATCGTGATGCGCGATCCGGTGCTGTACCGCATTAAGTTTGCGGAACACCACCAGACCGGCAACAAGTGGTGCATCTACCCGATGTACGACTTCACCCACTGCATCAGCGATGCGCTGGAAGGCATTACGCACTCGCTGTGTACGCTGGAGTTCCAGGACAACCGTCGCCTGTACGACTGGGTGCTGGATAACATCACTATTCCTGTGCATCCGCGTCAGTACGAGTTCTCTCGTCTGAATCTGGAATACACCGTGATGTCCAAGCGTAAGCTGAACCTGCTGGTCACCGACAAGCACGTTGAGGGCTGGGACGATCCGCGTATGCCGACCATTTCCGGCCTGCGCCGTCGCGGCTACACCTCCGCCTCAATTCGCGAGTTCTGCAAACGCATCGGCGTCACCAAGCAGGACAACACCATTGAGATTGCCTCTCTGGAATCCTGCATCCGCGAAGATCTGAACGAAAACGCCCCGCGCGCGATGGCCGTTATCGACCCGGTTAAGCTGGTGATCGAAAACTACCCGCAGGGCGAAAGCGAAATGGTGGCGATGCCGAACCACCCGAGCAAGCCGGAGATGGGAACCCGCGACGTGCCGTTCAGCGGTGACATCTGGATCGATCGCGCCGACTTCCGTGAAGAAGCGAACAAGCAGTACAAGCGCCTGGTGCTGGGCAAAGAGGTTCGCCTGCGTAACGCTTACGTGATCAAGGCCGAGCGCGTGGAGAAAGATGCCGAAGGCAACATCACCACCATTTTCTGCTCCTACGACGCCGACACGCTGAGTAAAGATCCGGCTGACGGCCGTAAGGTGAAAGGCGTGATCCACTGGGTGAGCGCTGCCCACGCGCTGCCGGTCGAGATTCGCCTGTACGATCGCCTGTTCAGCGTGCCTAACCCGGGTGCGGCTGAAGACTTCCTGTCCGTCATCAACCCTGAGTCGCTGGTGATTAAGCAGGGCTATGCCGAGCCGTCATTAAAAGCGGCTGAAGCGGGCAAAGCGTTCCAGTTTGAGCGTGAAGGGTATTTCTGCCTCGACAGCCGCTACAGCACCGCTGAAAAACCGGTGTTCAACCGCACCGTCGGGCTGCGCGATACCTGGGCTAAAGTGGGCGAATAATAGCGCCACGCTGGTCAATGAGAAACAAACGCCGCTAATAGCGGCGTTTTTTTATTTAACGATCAGGCTATTATCGATGTGGCTTAATATGCTTCTCGTTAAATCCTGGTCAATGTGGTGCTACTTATTTTATTTAAAAAAAGTTTTAATATTTACTCCTGCTCGAAAAGCTAAAAAATAAGCGTAAATTCCGTGCGCTTCCCCGTGAAAATCACCGTTAGCCCTTGTAAAACCTCACTTCCGCTCAAATGTTACAAAGCACTACTAATTATGTGCACTTCGTCATAATCCTGCGTTTTGCCTTCTAAAAAGCATTGATAATTCGCGTCGCGAAAAATACCCTAAAGACGGTAGTTAATTCGAGGGTATTTCTAACTACCCCTGACCATTAGGTCTTTTATATTTTCGCCGTTTTAGGCGCTTTAATTCGTCAAAGAGGAATAATCTATGCGTACGTTCAGTGGCAAACGTAGTGCGCTGGCGCTGGCTATTGCCGGTGTGACAGCAATGTCGGGGTTAGTCGTTACTCCAGAAGCTAAAGCAGCAGGCTTTATCGATGATTCGACCCTCACCGGGGGCATCTATTACTGGCAGCGTGAACGTGACCGTAAAGACGTCGCTGAAGATAAGTACAAAACAAACCTCTCCCACTCAACCTGGAACGCCAACCTCGATTTCCAGTCGGGCTATGCGGCAGACATGTTCGGTCTGGACATCGCTGCATTCACCGCGATTGAAATGGCGGAAAACGGCGACAGCGGCCACCCGAACGAAATTGCCTTCTCCTCCAGCACTAAAGCCTACGACGAAGACTATTCCGGCGATAAAAGCGGTATTAGCCTGTATAAAGCGGCGGCAAAATTCAAATATGGCCCGGCATGGGCTCGCGCGGGCTATATTCAGCCAACCGGGCAAACGCTGTTAGCCCCGCACTGGAGCTTTATGCCTGGCACATACCAGGGGGCGGAAGCCGGGGCGAACTTTGACTACGGCGATGCGGGGGCGTTGAGCTTCTCCTACATGTGGACCAACGAGTACAAAGCGCCGTGGCACATTGAGATGGACAAGTTCTACCAGAACGACCGCAAGACTAAGGTCGATTACCTGCACTCCCTCGGTGCCAAATACGATTTCAAGAATGACCTGGTGCTTGAAGCCGCATTCGGTCAGGCAGAGGGCTTTGTCGATCAATACTTTGCCAAAGCCAGCTACAAGTTTGACGTCGCGGGCTCTCCACTTTCAACCAGCTATCAGTTCTACGGCGCGCGCGATAAGGCCGACAACAATACTATCAACGATATCTACGATGGCACCGCCTGGCTGCAGGCGCTGACCTTCGGCTACAAGGTGGCCGAGGTGGTGGATTTGCGCCTGGAAGGGACGTGGGTGAAGGCGGAAGGGCAGCAGGGTTACTTCCTGCAGCGCATGACGCCAACCTACGCTTCCTCAAACGGTCGTCTCGATATCTGGTGGGATAACCGCTCAGACTTTAACGCCAACGGTGAAAAGGCGGTGTTCTTCGGGGCGATGTATGACCTCAAAAACTGGGATCTGGCGGGCTGGGCCGTCGGCGCGTCCTACGTTTACGCCTGGGATGCAAAACCGGCCGACTGGTTTATCAACGCCGCGGGCCAGCGTGAAGACTACGCGTCCAACAAAATCAAAGAGTCTGCGTACAGCCTGGATGCGATGTACACCGTCCAGGACGGCCGCGCGAAAGGCACCATGTTCAAACTGCACTTCACCCAGTACGACAACCACTCCGATATCCCGAGCTGGGGCGGCGGTTACGGCAACATCTTCCAGGATGAGCGCGACGTGAAGTTCATTGTTATCGCCCCATTCACTATCTTCTGATAAACGCTCTGGCGGGCTAAGGCTCGCCGGAATGGAGACGGCTATGTTTAAGAAAATCGTTCTTGTCGCGGTGATGACCGCCGGGCTTGCAGGCTGCGCAACCTCACCGGGGCCGAAAGAAGATTCGCGGCTGAAAGAGGCGTACAGCGCCTGTATCAATACCGCGCAAGGCTCGCCAGAAAAAATCGAGGCCTGTCAAAGCGTGCTGAACGTGCTGAAAAAAGAGAAGGCGCACGAGCAGTTCGCCACGCAGGAGAACGTCCGGGTGATGGATTATCAGGCCTGCATTCAGGCGCGTAAAACCGGTAACGATCAGGAAGTGGCGAAGCGCTGCGATAAGATCTGGCAGGAAATTCGCAGCAACAACAACTAATACGCTGTTTTTACGCCCGGTGACGCTGCGCCACCGGGCTTTTTTTGGCAAAAAAAAAGCCAACCTTGCGGCTGGCTCAGAGTATGAATAGGGATTACTTGGCGTCGTGCGCGCGGTCGTTTTCGCGGCAATCGCCTTCAGCGCAGTGGCCATACAGGTACAGGCTGTGGTTAGTCAGGCGGATACCGTGACGCGCTGCGATTTCACGCTGGCGTGATTCGATGGAATCATCGCTAAATTCAATCACCTTGCCGCAGTCGAGGCAGATCAGGTGATCGTGGTGGTGCTGCTGAGTCAGTTCGAAAACAGATTTACCGCCTTCAAAGTTATGACGGGTAACAATGCCCGCGTCATCAAACTGGTTCAACACGCGATAGACGGTTGCCAGGCCAATTTCTTCGCCCATGTCGATAAGACGCTTGTAAAGGTCTTCCGCACTGACATGGTGATTATCTGGCCCCTGAAGCACTTCAAGGATTTTTAACCGAGGAAGCGTAACTTTCAGGCCAGCCTTCTTTAATGCGGTATTGTTGTCGGTCATGCGGAATCTGTCCTGTTGCTAAACGATTCACTTCAAAAGAACAAGTGAGAGAGAATGCTCTTGGGATAATGCGTCTCATTATAGAACTGCCACGCCTAAATGAAAACTGCAAGTCTCAAGCAAAGTATGCTTATAAAAATGGGGTATCACCAACAAACTTGTCCGATGAAGCCCACGTTTTACCAGGGGGATATTGTACAGGTCTGGACGAAAAAGTTAAAAGTTTGTAGCAATTAATTTAATCGGTTTGACCTGAACAACGGGCGCAACCGAAGTTGCGCCGCAGGGATATCAGGCGTTGAGGATGTCGTCCAGGTTCAGCTCTTCACGAACCTGCTTCACCCATTTTTCAACGCGTTCGGCGGTCAGTTCTGGCTGACGGTCTTCGTCAATGGCCAGGCCTACAAAGTGATCGTCATCCGCCAGGCCTTTTGAGGCTTCAAAATGATAGCCCGCGGTTGGCCAGTGGCCGACAATCGCCGCGCCGCGCGGCTCGATGATGTCGCGGATGGTGCCCAGCGCATCGCAGAAATATTCCGCGTAGTCTTCCTGATCGCCACAGCCGAACAGGGCGACCAGCTTGCCGTTGAAGTCCACCTCTTCAAGCGTAGGGAAGAAGTCATCCCAGTCGCACTGCGCTTCGCCGTAGTACCAGGTCGGGATGCCCAGCAGCAGGATGTCATAGCCTTCGAGATCTTCTTTGCTGCTCTTGGCGATGTCGTGCACATCGGCAACGTCTTTACCGAGCTGTTTTTGAATGTTTTTTGCGATGTTTTCGGTATTGCCGGTGTCACTGCCGAAGAAAATGCCGATGATTGCCATGAGTAAAATAACCTCTTGAAACTTAATAGTATGGTGGCGCAAATTGTCCACGGATAAGGGCAATAATAGCAGAACACGCAACCCTGCGGAAACCGCAATCGCGCAGGACTGCACTCTGTGCTACATGAAAAGAGAATTTTGGGGAATTTTCAGACTTATGCTTTCGCGCGAAGCGTCCCGAGCTGGGCGATCAACATCTCTTCAATCAGCTCGCTGCGGCTAATGTTGCGAGCCTCAGCCAGCTCGTTAAGCGCATCAACCGCATCAGCATTGAGCTTCAGTTCGACACGCTTAAGCCCACGATTTTTATCGCGTTTAAGCTGGTTGCGTTTATTAATACGCAGCTGTTCATCACGTGAGAGCGGATTCGTTTTCGGTCGTCCCGGTCGACGCTCATTCGCGAACAGATCTAGTGTCGTACGGTCCGTTTGTTCTTTGGCCATGATTCTGAGACTTCGGGGGAAACACGCCGCCCTGCTAATGCCCGGGCGATAAGCGCGCCATCATACATCAGCGAAAACCACACGCCAACGACTGGAAGCCCGCAGCCATCCAGTCGCTGGGTTTTTAATCAATTCGCTGTGTCAGAGAGATAGCGATGAATGGCGCGCAGCACGGCGTCCGGTTTTTCCGCGTGAACCCAGTGCCCGGCACCGGCAATCACGTGGGCGCGCGCCTGAGGAAATTGCGCCAGCAGCGCGTCGCGGTAGGCGTCGGTGACATAAGGCGAGTTACCGCCACGGATAAAGAGGGTCGGGTGCGGCCAGGCGGGGACCGTTTTCCAGCCGACAATCTCGTCATATTGATTCCACAGCACCGGCACGTTAAAGCGCCATTGCCCGTCAACAAACGATTTCAGCAGAAACTGCACCACGCCTTCTTCATCAAGGTGTTCGCGCATCACGGCGGCAGCCTGCTGGCGAGTAGAAACGCCCGCCTCGGTCACCGCATTGATGGCGGCAAAAATCTCGTCGTGGCGGCGAACGTCGTAATCCACGGGTGCCACGTCGATAACGACCAGGCCGCTAACTCGTTCTGGGGCGAGGGCGGTCAGCGCCATCACCGCTTTGCCGCCCATGGAATGCCCGATGAGCGTGGCTTTTTCCAGGCCATGCGCATCCAGCGTGTCGAGCAGATCCTGCGCCATCGCCGCGTAGGTCATCTCCTCCGAGCGCCCGGAGAGGCCGTGGTTGCGCATGTCGACCTGCAAAATATCACGATCGGCCACCAAGTCGCGGGCCAGCACGCCCAGGTTATCGAGGCTGCCAAAAAGCCCGTGAACCAGGACAATGGGGGAATTATTGTTCGGCGATTGTGCAGATTGCGCTCGGGTATTCAATTTCATGGCAAAGTTCTTTTTTTACGTATGTCAGGTTAGGGTATCATGTTCACCATTCTGCCGCCCGGCTGCAAGGATCCAGTTTATTCCGACTTTTGCCGCCAACCTGGTTTGACGCTATCCGCTGTTGGGATTTGCTCCTATAATCCCAACGACTTGTATTCAGATAAGATATCGCACTGGATTAAGATGAAAACAATCGAAGTTGATGACGAACTCTATCAGTATATCGCCAGCCAAACGCGGCATATCGGGGAGAGCGCGTCAGACATTTTACGGCGCATGCTTAAAATTTCCGCCGCCGCACAGCCCGCAACGTCCGCGCCAAAAGAGGCCGCGCCTCAGCCGAGCGTGACGGCCTCAGCAAAACCTGTCGCCACGCCAGTAAAAGACAAAGTCCGCGCGGTGCGCGAGCTGCTGCTGTCCGACGAATATGCGGAACAGAAAAAAGCGGTTAACCGCTTTATGCTGGTGCTGTCTACACTCTACTCACTGGATAACAAAGCGTTTGCTGAAGCGACCGAATCGCTCCACGGTCGTACCCGCGTGTACTTCGCTGGCGACGAGCAGACGCTGCTGCAAAACGGCAATCAAACCAAACCTAAACACGTCCCGGGAACACCTTACTGGGTCATCACCAATACCAATACGGGCCGCAAGTGCAGCATGATTGAACACATCATGCAGTCCATGCAGTTCCCTGCGGAATTGATTGAGAAGGTTTGCGGTACAATTTAACCCTTGCATCAGAAGGACCAGGCAATGGCAAATCACAGCCGTGCAGGCCAACCTGCACAACAAAGCGATTTGATTAACGTCGCTCAGCTGACCGCGCAGTACTACGTGCTGAAACCGGTCGTGGGCAACGCAGAACACGCAGTGAAGTTTGGTACATCTGGCCACCGCGGCAGCGCGGCGCGCCACAGCTTTAACGAGCCGCACATTCTGGCCATTGCCCAGGCCATCGCGGAAGAGCGCGCCAAAAACGGCGTCACCGGTCCGTGCTACGTTGGGAAAGATACTCACGCCCTGTCTGAACCGGCGTTCATTTCCGTGCTGGAAGTGCTGGCCGCGAACGGCGTCGATGTCATTGTTCAGGAGAATAACGGCTTCACGCCAACTCCGGCGGTCTCTAACGCCATTCTCGTGCACAACAAAAAGGGCGGCCCGCTGGCTGACGGCATCGTTATTACGCCATCCCACAACCCGCCGGATGACGGGGGGATTAAATACAACCCGCCGAACGGCGGCCCTGCGGACACTAACGTCACCAAAGTGGTGGAAGACCGCGCGAACGCGCTGCTTGCAGCCGATCTGGACGGCGTGAAGCGTATGTCCCTGGATGCGGCCATGGCGTCCGGCCATGTGAAAGAGCAGGATCTGGTGCAGCCGTTCGTGGAAGGGCTGGCGGATATCGTCGATATGACGGCGATCCAGAAAGCGGGCCTGAAGCTGGGCGTTGACCCGCTCGGCGGCTCCGGTATCGAATACTGGAAGCGCATCGCCGAGCATTACAAGCTGGATCTGACCATCGTTAACGATCACGTCGATCAGACCTTCCGCTTTATGCACCTGGATAAAGACGGCGCGATCCGCATGGACTGCTCCTCCGAGTGCGCGATGGCGGGCCTGCTGGCGCTGCGCGACAAATTCGACCTGGCGTTTGCCAACGACCCGGATTACGACCGCCACGGCATCGTGACCCCGGCGGGCCTGATGAACCCAAACCACTATCTGGCCGTTGCGATCAACTACCTGTTCCAGCACCGTC
The DNA here is from genome assembly GCF_041399425.1 of Enterobacter sp. KBR-315C3_2022. Classification (NCBI taxonomy): domain Bacteria; kingdom Pseudomonadati; phylum Pseudomonadota; class Gammaproteobacteria; order Enterobacterales; family Enterobacteriaceae; genus Enterobacter; species Enterobacter sp. KBR-315C3_2022. Next base: position 80,763 of record NZ_JBGKEB010000008.1, on the reverse strand, counting down.
CGCAGTGGGGCAAAGAGGTGGCCGTCGGTAAAACGCTGGTCTCTTCCGCGATGATCGACCGCGTGGTTGACGCGCTGGGCCGCAAGCTGGTGGAAGTGCCGGTCGGCTTCAAGTGGTTTGTTGACGGTCTGCACGACGGCAGCTTTGGCTTTGGCGGCGAAGAGAGCGCGGGCGCATCCTTCCTGCGCTTCGACGGCACGCCGTGGTCCACCGATAAGGACGGCATCATCATGTGCCTGCTGGCGGCGGAAATCACGGCCGTCACCGGCAAGAACCCGCAGGAGCACTACAACGAGCTGGCAGCACGCTTCGGCGCGCCAAGCTACAACCGCATTCAGGCGTCAGCCACGTCCGCGCAGAAAGCGGCTCTGTCGAAGCTTTCTCCGGAGATGGTCAGCGCAAGCACGCTGGCGGGTGACCCCATCACCGCGCGCCTGACGGCCGCCCCGGGCAACGGGGCGTCTATCGGCGGTCTGAAGGTAATGACCGAAAACGGCTGGTTCGCCGCGCGTCCATCCGGTACGGAAGATGCGTACAAAATCTACTGCGAGAGCTTCCTCGGCGCTGAACATCGTCAGCAGATTGAGAAAGAAGCGGTAGAGATTGTCAGCGAAGTGCTGAAAAACGCGTAAGTGCGGTTTGTTTGCCGGGCGGCACTGCGTTTGCCCGGCCTACAACAACGATCGTAGGCCCGGTAAGCGCTAGCGCCACCGGGCTTTTTTTTAACTATGTTTGTTCGTCAACTCAAACCGCGGCGACACCAGCCCGTACAGCGTCCAGCCCATAAAGGTCACCATCGCGCCGTAGAGCATCGCTTCTTCACCGGAAGAGTAGAGCGCATAGAAGCTATAGATAGCGCCAACCAGCGCCACCACGTTCGCCACTCGCGCTTTGCCCGGATCGACCTTCGCCACTTTCTGAATAATCACCAGCGCGGCCATCGACAGGATATACGGAATGATGTTCGTCACCACCGCCAGGTTAACCAGCACGTTGAACTGGCTGTTCAGCGACGGGCTAATGGTCATCAGCGACAGGCCGCTCTGGAAGATGACAATCGCCAGCATGCCCTGCACCGGCGCATCGGCCTTCGTCACGCGGGAGAAGATTTTCGGGAAATACCCTTCGTCAGCGGAGGACTTGAACACCTGAGCGATAGTGAACTGCCAGCCGAGCAGCGAGCCGCAGCACGACATCACCATCAGGCCCATAATCACTTTCCCTACCTCAGGCGTGAACATCTGCGCGAAGGCCAGCCCGAACGGCGCCGTGGAGTTTGCCAGATCCATATTGGGCACAATTCCGGCAATCACGTTGGTGGACACGATATAGATCACCGCCGCCCCCAGCGTGCCGCCGAGCACCGCAATCGGCACGTTCTTTTCCGGGTTCTCGACGACTTCCGCGTTCGCGCACGCCGACTCCAGCCCCAGAAAGGCCCACAGCGTCATGGCGATGGATGAGCCGACCGCGGTGAAGAACGGCACGTGGTGCGGGTTCCAGGAGTTGGCATACAGCGTCGGGCTAAACCAGAACCAGCCGATAACGCACAGCCCCACCACCGGAATAATCACGCCCCAGACGGTAATGCTGCTGAGCTGCCCGGTGATGCGCGCGCCGCCAAAGTTGGCGATGGTGCAAATCCACAGCACGCCGATGGTCGCCAGCCCAATCTGCACCGGGCTGAGCGTCGCGCCAAACAGCTCCGTGCCGTAGCCCACGGCCGAAATGGCAATCGCCACGTTGGCGATCAGCAGCGACACGCCGTAGGTGTAGTTCGCCATAAAGTTGCCGGATTTGCCGAACGCGTACTCCGCGTAGCCGCCCATCCCGCCGGACTTGCGGCTGAACATTCCGCACTTCGCAAAGGCCCACGCCAGCGCCATCGAGCCCACCGCGGTCACCAGCCAGGAGATGATTGAAATGGTGCCCACTTCGGCAAGCTTGGTGGGCAGCATGATAATCCCCGAACCCATCATGTTCACCATGGTGAGGATAGTCAGCTGCACCACGCCCATCTTGTTCGACTTGCTCATAATGCTTCTCCTTTCAGCAGCGCGGGCCGGGCGTCAGGTTGTTTGATGACGTAGCAGCGGACCTGCTTGCGGCCGTCGCACTCCTCCACGTACACGCCCTGTAGCTCAGGCGCAAAGCCCGGCAGCAGGTTGATCCCTTCTTCCAGCGCGGTGAAATAGCGCAGCACCGAACCGCCCCAGGCTTCCCCCGGCACCACGCACAGCACGCCCGGCGGATACGGAAGCGCGCCCTCGGCGGCAATGCGGCCCTCGGCGTCGCGCAGGGAAACCAGCTCGACCTCACCGCGCAGATAGGCGTAGTTGGCGTCCTGCGGGTTCATCATCACGCGCGGGAAGTGGGACTGACGGAACATCTCTTTTTGCAGCTGCTTCACGTTATGGCGGGCATACAGGTCGTGCATCTCCAGGCAAATCTGGCGCAGGGTGTAATCGGCGTAGCGTTCCGGATGCTGTTTATAAAGAGAAGGCAGCACGTCGATCAGCGGCGCGTCGCTCTCCAGCAGCTTCTCGAAGCGCACCAACTGCGCCACGAGCTGCTGCAGTTTGCCCATATCTTCCGCAGGCGTAAGCAGGAACAGGATTGAGTTAAGGTCGCATTTCTCCGGCACGATGCCGTTCTCGCGCAGGAAGTTGGCGAGAATGGTGGCGGGCACGCCGAAATCCTCATAGTCACCGGTGCGGGCGTTGATGCCCGGCGTGGTCAGCAGCAGCTTGCACGGATCGATAAAATACTGGTGCTCGGCATAGCCCTCAAAGGCGTGCCAGCGCTCGCCCGGCACGAAGTGGAAGAAGCGCAGGTCGGTGGCGATCTCCGCCGTGTCCCAGCTTTCCCACGGGCGTCCGTCCACCGTTTCCGGCACGAACGGGCGGATAAAGCGGCAGTTTTCGAGGATCAGCTTGCGCGCTTCGATGCCGGTCACCACGCAGTCCATCCACATGTTGCGGCCGCTCTGGCCCTCATGCATGCGGGCGTTAATATCGAGAGCGGCAAACAGCGGATAGAACGGGCTGGTGGAGGCGTGCATCATAAAGGCGTTATTGAGCCGCTTGTGCGGCACGTAGCGCGGCTGGCCTTTGATGTGGCTGTCCTTCTTATGGATTTGCGAGGTCTGCGAAAAGCCCGCCTGCTGTTTATGCACCGACTGGGTCACCAGAATGCCCGGGTCGTTTTCGTTCAGCTCCAGCAGCAGCGGCGAGCAGTCGGCCATCATCGGAATAAACTGCTCGTAGCCCACCCAGGCGGAGTCAAACAGGATGTAGTCGCAAAGGTGGCCAATCTTGTCCACCACCTGACGGGCGTTATAGATGGTGCCGTCGTAGGTGCCAAGCTGGATCACCGCCAGGCGGAACGGGCGCGCGTCGCGGGCGCGTTTCGGCGCAACGTGCTCTACCTGTTCACGCAGGTAACGCTCTTCAAAGCAGTGCGCGTCGATCCCGCCGATAAAGCCGTACGGGTTGCGCGCGGTTTCCAGATACACCGGCGTCGCGCCCGCCTGCAGCAGCGCGCCGTGATGGTTAGACTTGTGGTTGTTACGGTCGAACAGCACCAGATCGCCGGGCGTGAGCAGGGCGTTCAGCACCACTTTGTTTGACGAGGAAGTGCCGTTCAGCACGAAGTAGGTTTTATCCGCGTTAAAGACCTTTGCCGCATGCTGCTGGGCGATGCACGGCGCGCCCTCGTGGATCAGCAGGTCGCCCATTGCCACGTCGGCGTTGCATAAATCGGCGCGGAAAAGCGTCTCGCCAAAGAAATCAACAAACTGATTCCCGGCGGGATGGCGGCGGAAAAACTGTCCGCCCTGATGCCCCGGGCAGTCGAACGCGCTGTTGCCCTGCTGGACGTAATCGACCAGCGCGCGGAAGAACGGCGGGCGCAGCTGCGTTTCGTACTTCTGCGCGGCGGCCTCCAGCTGAAGCCCGTAAAAATGATTGCTGGTATCAGACGATTCAAATACGCCGTGGATCCGCGACAGGCAGTCCGCCGGAACAATTTCCTCTTTGTGGGTGGCGATAAATACCGGGATATTAAATCCCGTAGCGTCTAATTCTTCTAATACGCCGTTTTGAATATCACTTATCGCCAGCACGACCGCGGCAACGTCAATATAATCGGTGGTGCTAACGTCGACTATTTCCCTGTGGGTGGTAAAGCAGTCGGGGCAGGCGCGGCTGGCGGCGATTTTTAAACTTTTCATCTTAATCTCTTTATTTTAGGTAATAGAAGTCCCTCGATTTCCGCTCATCAAGAAATCGACAGTTAACCGGAAAAAAAGCAAAGCGGGGCCGCTGATAAAAAATCAGCTCATTGCTTTTCTGGAAATAAAATTCAGTCCGTCCGGCTACGGATGCGTCTGAATCAGCGGGAACGGGCGCAGCGGTTCACAGGCAATAGCCTGTAAAACAAGGTTTCTAAGGTTTGTCTGTGAACGGAAGCGCCAGCGGTCGAAGGACTACCGGGCGTTAAAGAGATGAAAGTCGAAGCAGTTGCGGTGGGCAAACATCATGATATGCGTCGTCCGCCTTATGTGGGGCATTAATCGATTGTTGTTTTCCATGTTCATATTCCTTTCATGATTGAAAGCACGGTCATTTTATCCAGGAAAGGATGATTAACTGTGAAGAAGATCACCGTTAACCGATCAAAACAGAAATAATTATTCGTTTTGACTGAATATCCCATTTCAACGTTCTGTGTTGTTGTTATGATGTTAATGTCGTGTTTTTAAAATGTGCAGCAGCCGCAAAAATAACGCGGAAAATAAAATAAGCGTTATTTTCTGGATGTATGAAGGCTGGGGATGATTTAACTTAAAATAAAGATGAATAGTTATTCAGAGCATAAACCGATAACCGATACCGGTTTCAGTTAATAAATGGCGGGGGCGCGCGGGGTCAATTTCCAGCTTCTGGCGAAGGTGGCCCATATAAATGCGTAAATAGTGACTATGTTCAACGGCGTTCGGTCCCCAGACCTGGCTTAACAGCTGGCGCTGGGTGAGCACCTTGCCGTGGTTGTTGAGTAAAACCGCCAGCAGGCGGAACTCGATCGGGGTGAGGTGGATCTCTTCCTCGCCGCGAAGGATGCGGCGAGCGGCCAGGTCAACGCGGACGTCGCCAAAGGTGTAGACCGGGTCAGAGGCGGGCGCCGCGCCGTGGCGTCGCAGCGCCACGCGGAGCCGCGCCTGTAGCTCGCCGATGCCAAACGGTTTGATCAGGTAATCGTCCGCACCGGCGTCCAGCGCCGCGATTTTATCCGTCTCTTCGGTGCGGGCGGAGAGCACCAGAATCGGCATCTGGCTCCACTGGCGCACTTCGCGGATAAAATCGATGCCGTCGCCGTCGGGCAGCCCCAGATCGAGGATCACCAGGTCCGGCTTGCGGGTGGCGGCTTCAATCAGACCGCGCTGCAGCGTCCCCGCCTCGTGAACGCGCAGCCCGTCGCCTTCCAGCGCGGTGCGCAGAAAGCGGCTGATGGCGAGTTCATCTTCAACAATCAGGACGTTAATCACATATCCTCGGGTAATTCATCAAGTTCTGGCGGGGCTTCCAGAGGAAGTGTAACACAAAACCGCGCGCCGCCTTCCGGCCGGTTCCCGGCTGAAATCGTCCCCCCGTGCACGTCGATAATCGCCTGACAAATGGCCAGCCCCAGCCCAACGCCGGGGATCGCGGACTCTTTATTTCCGCGCGCGAACTTCTCAAAAATGGCGTGCTCCTGTCCGGGAGGAATACCCGGCCCCGAGTCCCAGACCTCGAGGCGCAGCGTCCGGTCTTTTACCGTGGCGCTGATGCCGATCTGCGCCTTATCGCCCGCGTACTTACCGGCGTTTTCCAGTAGATTGATAAGCACGCGCTCAAACAGCGGGCCGTCGACGTGGATAAGCGTAAGCGGCTCCGGCAGGTTCAGCGCAATATGCCGACCGCCAAGCCCCGGTTCGAGCATTTTCAGCGCGCTGCCGACCACTTCCTCCAGCGTCAGCCACTCTTTTTTCAGGTTGAAGCCGCCGGACTGAATGCGCGCCATATCCAGCAGGTTGTTCACCAGGCGGGTGGTGTTCAGCACGTGCTGGCGAATTTCGCTGGCCTGCATCGCGTGCTTCGAGCCTTCGGCGGCCAGATCCAGCGTCAGGATCTCAGACTGGCCGAACAGCACCGTCAGCGGGGTGCGCAGATCGTGGGAGAGCGCCGCCAGCAGCGAGTTGCGGATGCTTTCGCGCTCGCTTGCCAGCCGGGCCTGCTCCTCGCTGGCGGTCAGCGCCAGGCGTTCGAGCGCGTTGGCGACGAGCAGGGTGAAGGTCTCCAGCAGCCGCTGCTGCTCGGGGATCATCAGCTGGCGCAGGTTAGACGGCTCGACGATCGCCAGCCCCTGATTTTTATCCGCGCTGCGCAGCGGCAGGATCTGATACGGCACCCCCGGCAGCGTGTCGGTACCGGCTCCGGCGGGAAGCCCTTTGTCAAAGCTCCAGCGCGCGATGGCCTCATCCCACGGCGTCATGCCCGTCGCGGAGGTGAGCGGGCGCAGCTGGCCGCGCTCGTCCGGGAGCAGAATCAGGTTGCTGGCGTGGAAGGTCGAGCGGATAAACTGCTCGCTGGTCTGCACGATATCCAGCGGCGTGCGGCCAACGGCCAGCGATTTGGACATCTCGTACAGGTGGCGCGTGCGCTGTTCGCGATAGCGGGCGATGCGCGCCTGGTAGCGCACCCCGGCGGTCAGGTTGCCGATCACCAGCCCGACGGTCAGCATCACGCCAAAGGTCAGCACGTACTGCACGTCCGAAACGGCAAGCGTCCCGCGCGGGGCGATAAAGAAGAGATCGAAGCTGACGACGTTAATGACGGTGGCCAGCACCGACGGCCAGCGCCCGTAAAAGAGGGCAACGACCACCACGCCCAGCAGGTAGATCATCACCAGGTTCGCGGCGTCGAAGGCGATCAGCCACTGGCTGGCAATCACGGTAATCAGGGTGCACAGCGCCACGGCGACCAGGCAGCCGCGGATCTGAATACGCCATTTTTCGCCGAAGGCGCGGGCGTCCGGCGCGCGGCTCGGCAGGGGCGTGGGCTTATCGTCCAGCGCCACGATCACCAGATCGAGATCCGGCGCGCGGCGGGCCAGCCTGTCGGCAAAAGATTCGCGGCTAAACCAGCGGCGGTGATGACGGCGGCCAATGACGATTTTGCCCAGGTTGTGCTCGCGGGCGTAGCGCAGAATGGCCTTATCTTCCTGCGGATCGGAAAGGGTCGCGGTTTCAGCCCCCAGCTCCTGCGCCAGCCGCAGCGAGCTCAAAATCGCGCGACGCTGGTTTTCCGGCAGGGCGTGAAGCTGCGGCGTTTCAACGTACACCGCGTGCCAGACGCTGCCAAACTTCGCCGCCAGCCGCGCGGCGGTGCGGATCAGCTTTTCATTGCCGCTGCCGTGGCCGATGCACAGCAGAACGGCATCCCGCGTGTGCCAAACGCGCTCCTGTCCCTGCAGGTCGCGCCAGGCGCGCATCTGGTCGTCCACGCGGTCGGCGGTGCGGCGCAGGGCCAGCTCGCGCAGGGCGATCAGGTTGCCCTTGCGAAAGAAATGCTCTATGGCGCGCTCGGCCTGGCCGGCAATATAGACTTTGCCCTCGTGCAGGCGCTGGCGCAGATCGTCCGGCGGCAGGTCAACCAGCACCACCTCGTCGGCGGCGTCAAAGAACGGGTCGGGTACGGTTTCCCGCACCTGAATGCCGGTTACGCCGCTGACGATATCGTTAAGGCTTTCGAGATGCTGAACGTTCACCGTGGTGAAGACATCGATTCCGGCCTCGAGCAGCTCCTCCACATCCTGCCAGCGCTTCGGATGGCGCGAGCCCGGCGCGTTGCTGTGCGCCAGCTCGTCCATCAGGATCAGGGCGGGGCGGCGGGCGAGGGCGGCGTCCAGATCGAACTCGGTGACCAGCCTGCCGCGATGGCTGATGCGGCGGGCGGGCTGCGTGGCAAGCCCGGCGAGCAGCGCCGCCGTCTCTTTGCGCCCGTGCGTCTCTACCACGCCGATGAGAATATCGAGCCCCTGCGCCCGCAGCCGCTGCGCTTCCGTCAGCATGGCGAAGGTTTTTCCGACGCCCGCGCAGGCGCCGAAGAAAATTTTCAGCTTGCCGCGGTGGGCTTCTGCCGTCTGTTCCAGCAGCCTGTCCGGGTCTGGACGAAGAGGCTCGTCGGTCATTTAGTTTTTCCTTAGCGCGTCCAGCGCCAGATTCAGCTCAACAATATTCACCACCGGCGCGCCGAGGAAGCTGACCAGCGGCTTCTGCGTGTGCACCGCCACCTGCTGGCTTACCTGTTCCACCGTCAGCCCGCGGGCGGCGGCAACGCGCGGGATTTGCCACGCGACGGCCTGCGGCGACAGGCTGTAGTCCAGCCCGCTGGCCGACGCGGTCACCAGCTCCACGGGCACCTCGCGGCTGGCCTGCGGGTTTGCGCCACGCAGCGCGGCAACGCGCTGGGCAACGGTTTTATCCAGCTCGGGGTTGCTCCCCGCCAGGTTACTGCCGCCGGATGCCATTGGATTATACGGGCTTTCCGCGGTGGCGGAAGGGCGCCCCTGGAAGTAGCGGGCGTCGGTAAAGTTCTGCCCGATCAGGCGCGAGCCGCGGTTTTCGCCGCCCTGCATAATCAGCGAGCCGTTGGCCTGGTCCTTGAACCACCACTGGCCCAGCGCGGTAGTAACCAGCGGGTACAGCCCGCCGGTGATTAGGAAGAGCAGAATAAACAGAAGTATAGCGGGACGTAACATCGTCATTTGATTCACCTTTTAAACCAGCCCGAAGAGGGTCAACAGCACGTCGATAACCTTGATGCCAATGAACGGCACCACCAGCCCGCCCAGGCCATAAATCCACAGGTTGCGGCGCAGCATGGCGGCGGCGGTCAGCGGCTTATAGCTCACCCCGCGCAGCGCCAGCGGGATCAGGAAGACGATAATCAGAGCGTTGAAGATCACCGCGCTGAGGATGGCCGATGACGGCGAGTGCAGGTGCATCACGTTCAGCGCGTTGAGCTGCGGATAGGTCGCGGCAAACGCGGCCGGAATAATGGCGAAATACTTCGCCACGTCGTTGGCGATGCTGAACGTGGTGAGCGAGCCGCGGGTCATCAGCATCTGCTTCCCGATGTGCACCACCTCGATCAGCTTGGTCGGGTTCGAGTCGAGATCGACCATGTTCCCCGCCTCTTTGGCCGCCTGGGTGCCGGAGTTCATCGCCACCGCCACGTCGGCCTGCGCCAGGGCGGGGGCATCGTTGGTGCCGTCACCGGTCATCGCCACCAGGCGACCATCGGCCTGGTACTGGCGGATCAGCGCCAGCTTGGCTTCCGGCGTCGCCTCCGAGAGAAAATCATCCACGCCCGCTTCGGCGGCGATGGCCGCGGCGGTCAGGCGGTTATCCCCGGTGATCATCACCGTTTTGATCCCCATCTTGCGCAGCTGGGCAAAACGCTCTTTGATGCCGCCCTTCACGATATCCTTTAGCGCAATCACGCCCAGCACGCGCGCGCCTTCAGCCACCACCAGCGGGGTCGCCCCCTGACGCGCAACGCTTTCCACCAGCTTATCCACTTCCGGCGGGAAGTGGCCGCTGTTGGCCTCGATGTGGCGACGAATGGCATCCACGGAGCCTTTGCGGATCATGCGGTCCTGAACGTTGATGCCGCTCATGCGCGTCTGCGCGGTAAAGGGCACAAAGGTCGCGTGCAGGCTTTGCACGTCGCGCTGGCGCAGGTTGAAGCGCTGCTTCGCCAGAATCACGATGCTGCGGCCTTCCGGCGTTTCGTCGGCAAGCGAGGAGAGCTGCGCGGCGTCGGCCAGCGTTTTTTCATCTACGCCCGGCGCGGGCAGGAAGTCCGACGCCTGGCGGTTGCCGAGGGTGATGGTCCCGGTTTTGTCCAGCAGCAGCACGTCGACGTCGCCCGCGGCCTCCACGGCGCGCCCGCTGGTGGCGATCACGTTCGCGCCCAGCATCCGGCTCATCCCGGCCACGCCGATGGCGGACAGCAGGCCCCCGATGGTGGTCGGGATCAGGCAGACCAGCAGCGCAACCAGCACGGTGGTGCTGACCGCGGTGCCGCCGTAGGCCGAGAACGGCCACAGGGTGGCGGTCGCCAGCAGGAAGACGAGGGTTAACGCCACCAGCAGAATGGTCAGGGCGATTTCGTTCGGCGTTTTGCGGCGCTGGGCGCCCTCCACCATGGCGATCATCCTGTCGAGGAAGGTTTCGCCCGGGTTCACGCTGCACTGGATCACCAGCCAGTCGGAGAGAATGCGCGTCCCCCCGGTCACGGAGGCGAAGTCGCCGCCCGATTCGCGGATCACCGGCGCGGATTCCCCGGTAATGGCGCTCTCATCTACCGACGCGCCGCCCTCAATGACCTCCCCGTCGCAGGGGATGATGTCACCGGCCTCCACCAGCACCACGTCGCCCCTGCGGAGCTCGTCCGCCGGAACGTGATCCATCTGCGCGCCGTATTTCGGCTCGCGCAGCTTGCGGGCAAAGGCGGTCTTTTTCACCCCTTTCAGGCTGTTGGCCTGCGCCTTGCTGCGGCCCTCCGCCAGCGCTTCCGCAAAGTTGGCAAACAGCACGGTAAACCACAGCCACAGGCTAATGGCCGCGGTGAACGGCGCGTTTCCCGCCAGATGGCCCGCTGCCATGGCCGCGGCCAGGACGGTGGTCAGCACGCTGCCGACCCAGACGATAAACATCACCGGGTTATGCCACTGAACGCGCGGGCTCAGCTTTTTCACCGCATCCATGAGGGCCTGACGAACTAACGACGGTTCGAACAGGGCCAGTTGTTTACGACTCATGTCAAATACTCCGCAAAATCAGCGTAAAGAGAGATGTTCCGCGACCGGGCCAAGCGCGAGGGCGGGGATAAAGGTCAGCGCGCCGACCAGCAGCACGGTGCCAATCAGCAGGCCAATAAACAGCGCGCCGTGGGTCGGCAGTGTGCCCACGGTGGTGGGCTGGATTTTTTTGCCCGCCAGCGATCCGGCGATCGCCATCACCGGAATAATCACGCCGAAGCGGCCCGCGAACATGCAGAAGGCCAGCAGGCAGTTCCAGAACGGCGAGTTGGCGCTCAGGCCCGCAAAGGCGCTGCCGTTGTTGTTGGCGGCAGACGATACGGCGTACAGCACTTCGCTAAAGCCGTGGATGCCGGGGTTAAAGATGCCGCTGCGTCCGGCTTCGGTCATCAGCGCCAGCGCGGTGCCGAGCAGCACGAGGGCGGGGGTGACCAGAATCGCCAGCGCGGTAAACTTCATCTCCCGCACGTCGATTTTTTTCCCGAGATATTCCGGCGTGCGGCCAATCATCAGACCGGCGATAAACACCGCCAGCAGCACGAACAGCAGCATGCCGTACAGGCCAGAGCCCACGCCGCCAAACACCACCTCACCGATCTGCATCAGCCACATTGGGATCATCCCGCCCAGTGCGGTAAAGGAGTCATGCATGGCGTTTACCGCGCCGCAGGAGGCTGCCGTCGTCACCACGGCGTACAGGCTGCTGGCGAGAATGCCGAAGCGGCTCTCTTTGCCTTCCATGTTGATGTTGCTGTCCGCGCCCAGCTGCATAAAGTGGCCGTTGCCGCTCCATTCGGCCCACATCACCAGCGCCACGCAGACCACGAAGATCAGCGACATCGCCCACAGCAGCGTGCGACCCTGGCGGCGATCGTTGACCACCTCGCCAAACGCGAAGCACAGCGCCGCGGGGATCAGGAAGATCGCCAGCATCTGGACAAAATTGGTCAGCGCCGTCGGGTTCTCAAACGGATGCGAGGAGTTGGCGTTAAAGAATCCGCCGCCGTTGGTGCCGAGCATTTTGATCGCTTCCTGCGACGCGACGGGCCCCATCGGCAGCAGCTGTTTTGCCCCTTCGATCGAGGTATACGGCGCGTACGGCAGCAGGTTTTGCAGCGTCCCCTGCTGAATAAAGAACAGCGCAATCAGCAGTGCGATAGGCAGTAAAACCCACAGCGTGATGCGGGTCAGGTCGACCCAGGCGTTGCCGAGCGTGCTGGTATTCTGCCGCGCAAAGGCGCGCGTCAGGGCAAAGATCACCGCAATGCCGCTGGCGGCAGAGAGGAAGTTTTGCACGGTAAGCCCGGCCATCTGGCTGAAGTAGCTCAGCGTGGTTTCACCGGCGTAGGACTGCCAGTTGGTGTTGGTGACGAAGCTAACCGCCGTGTTCAGCGCCAGATGCCAGGAGAGCCCCGGCAAATTTTGCGGGTTGAGCGGCAGCGCGCCCTGCAGCATCAGCATGGCGAACAGGGCGATCAGCCCCAGGATATTCAGCAGCAGGATCGCCGCGAGATACTGACGCCAGTTCATCTCGCGATCGCCTGTGCCGAGCGCGCGCCAGAGCCCGCTCTCCATGCGGCCCACGCCTGGCAGCGCTACGTTGTTAATCATCCTCGCCAGCAGCGTTCCCAGCGGCTTTGCCAGAATAAACAGCACCAGCAAAAAGCTGGCGATGAGCAAAAATGCCTGAGCAGCCATCAGAATGCCTCCGCATGAATCAGGGCATAAACCAGATAAGCCAATAACAGGAATACCAGCACGATGCCGGCAACGATACCTGCACTCACAATCCACCTCCGGGTGACATATGTTGATGTGCTAACGGTAGGATTTATGGCGCAAAGATTTCGCAAAAATCGCAGGGGAGGGTGTAAAAAAAGTATAAAAATGGAAAAGCCACAATTTAACTATTGGTAAGTAAATTGTTAACTTTCTTGTAACTCAATTACGGCGTGAATGTAAATATTCACTAAATGGATAAAAATAAGTGGTCGGATGAGTAGTAAAATTACAAACAAAACGATATTATTTTAGCCAGCTCACAAATTTCGAATTTTCCGGATGACGTTTCCGGCCAACTATAGGGGAGAAAAATATGGATCTTTATAAAGCGTTTCCGGCTCATATCGTTTTCATGCGTCGCACCTTCGCCGTAGTGGCCGGCGTGCTGGCCCTGCCGGTGATGCTGTTCTGGAAAGATCGCGCGCGTTTTTACAGCTACCTGCACCGCGTCTGGGCGAAAACCAGCGATAAGCCGGTGTGGATGGACCAGGCCGAAAAAGCGACCTGCGATTTCTACTGATACGCAGAGTAAGACTCTCACCGCGATAGCGCAGAACACATCGCGCTAAGGCCGCCTTGGGCGGCCTTTTTTATTTCATCGCGTCTACACTTCTATGGCAAAGTAAAGAAAAGCACGCCGTTTTCCCTTTTGCGGCATGCCCTTACGGACATAATGGACAATTGCCAGGAGTTTTATGCCCACCCATCTGGTTTGGTTTCGCGCGGATTTACGCGTCCACGACAACACCGCTCTTGCTGCCGCCTGCCGCTCACCGCACGCTAACGTTCTGGCGCTCTTTATCGCCACCCCGAAACAGTGGCAGCAGCACGATATGGCGCCGCGTCAGGCCGCGTATCTGGCGGCGCATCTGAACGACCTGCAGCGTTCCCTCGCCGAAAAAGGCATTCCGCTGATCTATGAAGAGGTGGATGACTTTGCCGCGCAGGTCGAAAAAGTGAAGCAGGTCTGCGAGCAGCATGACGTCACCGATCTTTTTTACAACTACCAGTACGAATACAACGAGCAACAGCGCGATCGCCAGCTGGAGAACGCGCTGGAGACGGTGGTGTGCCAGGGGTTTGACGACAGCGTGATGCTGCCTCCGGGCAGCGTGATGACCGGCAGCCGCGAGATGTACAAAGTGTTCACGCCGTTCAAGAATGCGTTTATCAAGCGGCTGAAGGAGGGGTTGCCCGAGTGCGTGGCCGCGCCCGCCGTCAGGGGCGACGCGATCGCGAAGCTGCCCGAGCTGAAGATTGATTATCCGCAGCAGGCGTTTGACGACGCGCTGTTTCCCGCCAGCGAAAAAGCGGCCGTGGCCCAGCTGCGCCAGTTCTGCAAGCACGGAGCGGCCGAGTACGAGGCGCGCCGGGATTTTCCGGCCGTTGAGGGCACCAGCCGCCTGTCGGCCTGCCTGACGCTGGGCGCCATCTCGCCGCGCCAGTGCCTGCACCGCCTGCTGGCGGAACGGCCCGACGCTCTGGACGGCGGCGCGGGGGCCGTGTGGCTCAGCGAACTGATCTGGCGCGAATTTTACCGCCATCTGATGACGTATCATCCTGAATTATGTAAACATCGTCCTTTCATTGGTTGGACCGATAAAGTGGCGTGGCAGTCCAATGACGAGCAGCTTAAGGCCTGGCAAACCGGGATGACCGGCTATCCGATCGTCGATGCAGCCATGCGCCAGCTAAATGAAACCGGCTGGATGCACAATCGTCTGCGAATGATTACCGCCAGCTTCCTGGTGAAAGATCTGCTTATCGACTGGCGCGTCGGGGAACGGTATTTTATTTCTCAGCTGATTGACGGCGATCTCGCTGCCAACAACGGCGGCTGGCAGTGGGCGGCCTCCACCGGTACCGATGCGGCACCGTATTTCCGCATTTTTAACCCGACCACGCAGGGACAAAAATTTGATGCCCAGGGCGAGTTCATCCGCCGCTGGCTGCCAGAGCTGGCAAACGTCCCGGCGAAAGCGATCCACGAGCCCTGGGGATGGGCGGACAAGCAGGGCGTGACGCTCGATTATCCGCGTCCCATCGTTGACCATAAACAGGCGCGCGTCGCCACGCTGGCGGCGTATGAAGCCGCCCGCAAAGCTTAAGAGAGTGATGATGAAAAATAGCGAACTGGAAAGCCTGATTAACGAAAAATTAAACAGCGCCTCTTTTAGCGACTACGGCCCGAACGGCCTGCAGGTTGAAGGGCGTGAAAAGGTGCAGAAAATTGTCACCGGCGTGACGGCCAGCCAGGCGCTGCTGGACGAAGCCGTGCGGCAGCAGGCGGACGCGGTGATTGTTCACCACGGGTACTTCTGGAAAAACGAATCGCCGATTATTCGCGGCATGAAGCGCAACCGTCTGAAAACGCTGCTCGCCAACGATATTAACCTGTACGGGTATCACCTGCCGCTGGACGCACACCCCGAGCTTGGCAATAACGTCCAGCTGGCGCAGCTGCTGGGCATTACGGTGATGGGCGAAATCGAGCCGCTGGTGCCGTGGGGCGAGCTGTCGATGCCGGTCCCGGGCCTCGAGCTGGCGTCGTGGATTGAAGCGCGCCTGGGACGCCGTCCGCTGTGGAGCGGCGATACCGGCCCGGATACGGTGAAGCGCGTGGCCTGGTGTACCGGCGGCGGGCAGGGCTTTATCGACAGCGCCGCGCGCTTTGGCGTGGATGCCTTTATCACCGGTGAGGTGTCTGAGCAGACCATCCACTCGGCCCGCGAGCAGGGCCTGCACTTCTATGCGGCGGGCCATCACGCGACCGAGCGCGGCGGCATTCGCGCCCTCAGCGAGTGGCTGACGGAAAATACCGATCTGGATGTGACTTTCGTCGATATTCCTAACCCGGCCTGATGAGAGGTATCTAAGTGCAGCGAGCGCGTTGTTATCTTCTGGGGGAAACGGCGGTGGTGCTGGAACTGGAGCCGCCGGTCACTCTTGCGTCACAAAAACGGATCTGGCGGCTCACCCAGCGCCTGGCCGATGCCCCGGAGGTCGTTGAGGCGATCCCGGGCATGAACAACATTACCGTTGTGCTGCGTAATCCGCACGCGCTGGCGCTGGACGCCATTGAGCGCCTGCAGCGCTGGTGGGAAGAGAGCGACGCGCTGGAGCCGGATGGGCGCGTGGTTGAGATCCCGGTGGTGTACGGCGGCGAAGGCGGCCCCGATTTATCCGTCGTCGCCGCGCACTGCGGGCTGACGGAAAAACAGGTCGTCGAGCGGCATGCGTCGGTTGATTACGTGGTCTGGTTCCTTGGTTTTCAGCCGGGATTCCCGTACCTGGGCGGGCTGGCACCAGAGCTGCACACGCCGCGCCGCGCCGAGCCGCGTCTGAGCGTGCCGGCCGGGACCGTCGCCATCGGCGGCGAGCAGACCGGGATCTACCCGCTGGCCTCGCCCGGCGGCTGGCAGCTCATCGGCCACACCCGCACCTCACTCTTTACGCCGGGGCAGGAGGCGCCGACGCTTCTGCGTCCGGGCGATACCCTGCGCTTTATTCCACAGAAGGAGGGGGTATGTTAACGCTTATCCGCGCGGGCCTTTACACCTCCGTGCAGGACGCAGGCCGCTTCGGCATGCGCCAGTCGGGCGTGAGCTACTGCGGCGTGCTGGACCGCCCGGCGCTTGAGATTGCAAACCTGCTGGTGGGCAACCCCGGCAGCACGGCGGCGCTTGAAATCACGCTCGGCCAGTGCGTAATTGAGTTTCATCAGGAAACCTGGTTTGCCTTAACCGGCGCGGGCTGCGACGCGACGCTTGACGACATGGCGGTCTGGACGGGCTGGCGCCTGCGGGCAAAAGCGGGGCAGCGCTTAACGCTTAAGCGCCCACAGCACGGCGTGCGCAGCTACCTGGCGGTGGCGGGCGGCATTGACGTGCCGGAGCTGATGGGGTCGGCAAGTACCGACCAAAAGGCCGGGATGGGCGGCCACGAGGGACGCCTGCTGCGCGACGGCGATCGCCTGACGATTAAGCCCTCCGCGCGCCATTTTTCCACCGCGCAGGGCGTCAAGCAACTGCTGTGGGGAAACCATATTCGCGCCCTGCCGGGGCCGGAATACCACGAGTTCGACGAGGCTTCCAGGGAGTCTTTCTGGCGCTCGCCGTGGAAAATCAGCCCACAGAGCAACCGCATGGGCTATCGCCTGCAGGGACAGCCGCTGACCCGCACGACCAGTCGGGAGCTGCTTTCTCACGGCCTGCTGCCGGGCGTGATTCAGGTGCCGGGCAACGGTCAGCCGATCGTGTTGATGAACGATGCGCAGACCACCGGCGGCTATCCGCGAATAGCCTGCATCATCGATGCCGATCGCTACCATCTGGCGCAAATTCCCCTCGGACAGCCGATTCACTTCGTGCAGTGCTCGCTGGAAGAGGCGCTTGAGGCGCGGCAGGATCGGCAGCGCTACCTCGAACAGCTGGCGTGGAGGCTTGATGGTAACGATTGATTTGAACGCCGATTTGGGCGAGGGCGGAAGTGCCGACGCGGCGCTGATGACGCTGGTCTCTTCGGTGAATATCGCCTGCGGCTTTCACGCGGGCGACGCGCAGACCATGCTGGAAAGCGTGCGCAGCGCGATAAAAAATAACGTTGCGATAGGCGCGCACCCGAGCTTTCCGGACCGGGAAAACTTTGGCCGTACCGCGATGACGCTGCCACCCGACACGGTTTACGCCCAGACGCTGTACCAGACCGGCGCGCTGGAGGCGATTGTTCGCGCCGAGAAGGGCGTGCTGCGCCACGTGAAGCCGCACGGCATGCTCTACAACCAGGCGGCGAAAGACCCGGTACTGGCGGACGCGATTGCCCGCGCGGTGCGTGACTGCAACCCGCAGCTGATCCTGGTGGGGCTGGCGGGCAGCGAGCTGATTCGCGCGGGGCAGCGCTACGGCCTGACCACCCGTCAGGAGGTGTTCGCCGATCGCGGATACCGGCCGGACGGCAGCCTCGTGCCGCGCTCCCTGCCGGGCGCGCTGATCGTCGATGAAGAGCAGGCGCTGGCGCAAACGCTGGAGATGGTGCAGGCCGGGCAGGTGACGGCGATTGACGGCACCACCGCGAAAGTGCGGGCCGAAACGGTCTGTTTACACGGCGACGGCGAGCACGCGCTGCAGTTTGCGCGCCGCCTGCGCGCGGCGTTTACCGGGCGGGGTATTGTGGTCAGCGCCTGATTTTTACAGTAAGGAAATTAAGATGCCAGAAGGTCCGGAGATCCGCCGCGCGGCGGATAGCCTGGAGGCGGCGATAAAGGGCAAACCGTTGACCGCGGTCTGGTTTGCTTTTCCTCAGCTTAAGCCGTTTGAAACCCAGCTGCTGGGGCAGACGGTGACCCACATCGAAACGCGCGGCAAAGCCTTGCTCACGCATTTTTCCCATAACCTCACGTTATACAGCCACAACCAGCTTTACGGCGTCTGGCGCGTGGTGGATGCGGACGAACAGCCGCAGACCAACCGCGTGCTGCGCGTCAGGCTGCAGGCGGCGGACAAGGCGATCCTGCTTTACAGCGCGTCGGATATCGAAATGTTAACGCCGGAGCAGCTGCTTGCGCATCCGTTCCTGCTGCGCGTGGGGCCGGACGTGCTGGACATGCGCCTCACGGCCAGCGACGTCAAAGCGCGCCTGCTGTCGCCAAAATTCCGCAATCGTCAGTTTTCCGGGCTGTTTCTCGATCAGGCGTTTTTGGCGGGACTAGGAAATTATCTGCGGGTCGAAATTCTGTGGGAAGCGAGGCTGGCGGCGCACCACAAGGCCTCTCAGCTCAGCGATGAACAGCTTGAGGTGCTCTCCCACGCGCTGCTGGATATCCCGCGCCTGTCGTACACCACCCGCGGCGCGGTGGATGACAATAAACATCACGGGGCGCTGTTCCGGTTTAAGGTGTTTCATCGGGCGGGAAAGAAATGCGAGCGCTGCGGCGGAATTATCGACAGGATGATGCTCTCTTCACGACCGTTTTACTGGTGTCCGCATTGCCAAAAATAAAAGTAAAACGGTAGCCCAGAGGCTACCGTTGTTAATGTTTTCACCCTCTCCCGGTGGGAGAGGGCCGGGATGAGGGCATCAGGCCGCACCCAACCGTTTTTAGCATTTGTAGGCCCGGTAAGCGATAGCGCCACCGGGCTTGCTTTTAGCGCTTCAGCTCAGACTTAAAATCACGCTGCTCGTAGCCGGTGTACAGCTGACGAGGACGGGCGATCTTCATGCCTTCGCCGTGCATTTCGTTCCAGTGCGCAATCCAGCCCACGGTACGCGCCATGGCGAAGATCACGGTGAACATGGAAGACGGAATGCCCATCGCTTTCAGAATAATGCCAGAGTAGAAATCGACGTTCGGGTACAGTTTCTTCTCGATGAAGTACGGGTCGTTCAGCGCGATGTGCTCCAGCTCCATCGCCACTTCCAGCAGATCGTCCTTGGTGCCCAGCTCTTTCAGCACTTCGTGGCAGGTTTCACGCATCACGGTGGCGCGCGGGTCATAGTTTTTGTAAACGCGGTGACCAAAGCCCATCAGGCGGAAGGAGTCATTCTTGTCCTTCGCGCGGCGCACGAATTCAGGAATGTGCTCTACGGAGCTGATCTCTTCCAGCATCTTCAGCGCCGCTTCGTTCGCGCCACCGTGCGCCGGTCCCCACAGGGAGGCGATGCCCGCAGCGATACAGGCGAACGGATTCGCGCCTGAAGAGCCCGCGGTACGGACGGTGGAGGTGGACGCGTTCTGCTCGTGGTCAGCGTGCAGGATCAGAATACGGTCCATTGCGCGTTCCAGAACCGGGTTAACTTCGTACTCTTCGCATGGGGTAGAGAACATCATGCGCAGGAAGTTGCCCGCGTAGGAGAGGTCGTTGCGCGGATAGACGAACGGCTGACCGATTGAATATTTGTAGCACATCGCCGCCATGGTCGGCATTTTGGACAGCAGGCGGAACGCGGCGATATCGCGGTGGCGCGGGTTATTCACGTCCAGCGAATCGTGGTAGAACGCCGCCAGCGCGCCGGTGATGCCGCACATGACCGCCATCGGGTGAGAGTCCCGGCGGAACGCGTGGAACAGACGGGTAATCTGCTCGTGGATCATTGTGTGGCGGGTAACGGTGGTTTTGAACTCATCGTATTCGGCCTGCGTCGGTTTTTCGCCGTTCAGCAGGATGTAGCACACTTCCAGATAGTTGGACTCGGTGGCTAACTGATCGATGGGGAAACCGCGGTGGAGCAGGATACCTTCATCACCGTCGATAAAGGTGATTTTAGATTCGCAAGATGCGGTAGAGGTGAATCCAGGGTCAAAGGTGAATACCCCTTTAGAACCCAGCGTACGGATATCAATAACATCCTGACCGAGCGTGCCTTTTAGCACATCCAGTTCAATAGCAGTGTCACCATTTAGGGTGAGCGTTGCCTTTGTATCAGCCATTTACGGTCTCCTTAGCGCCTTATGCTTAAGACTGCCAATTACCGGATTTGCATTCTACTGATTTTTAGACGTTACCAGTTTGTTATTTGGCTTACCGCTCAGCTCACGAGGAGAAACCAGGGTACAGAGCTATGGCGCCTTGCAGGTAAATGAATGAAAAATCAGTGAAACAACAGCAAATCAGTGTCTTCGCAGTCCGAATTATTCAAACCTGACTATCACTAATAACTGTCCTGATAACTTCGGTCAATACCATCACACTGTTACATAACTATTTGTCAGGTGAAAGTAAGACCTCATAACTTTTGCGCATTATATGCCTTTTCTAATGACGTTTGTAACAATTTTGTTTAACATTTGTCAAATCAGATGATTAAAAATTAAAAAGATGTTGTTATCGTGACCCGGATCACTGTTCAGGCGAAAACCCGACAAACTGTATGTAGGTTAATTGTAATGATTTTGTGAACGGCCTATACTGCCGCCAGGTCTCCGGAACACCCTGCTAATCCCGAGCCACCCAGCGTTGTTTTGTGTCGTCGTAGCTTCTGAAAGGGAGTTTTATCATGACGCTTAGTTATAGTAAGGACGCTGCTTGACCCGCACGCAGACCGGAGGAAGGAATAATAAGAACAGCATGTGGGCGTTATTCATGATAAGAAATGTGAAAAAACAAAGACCTGTCAATCTGGATCTCAAAACGATCCGGTTCCCCGTAACAGCAATAGCGTCCATTCTGCACCGCGTATCCGGTGTCATTACGTTTGTGGCGGTCGGCATTCTGCTGTGGTTGCTGGGAACAAGCCTCTCTTCTCCGGAAGGATTCCTCCAGGCTTCGGCCATCATGAGCAGCTTCTTCGTGAAATTCATCATGTGGGGCATTCTCACCGCGCTGGCGTACCACGTGGTGGTGGGCGTTCGCCATATGCTGATGGACTTCGGCTATCTGGAAGAGACCTTCGAAGCGGGTAAACGCTCCGCTAACATTTCCTTTGTGATTACTGTCGTGCTTTCACTTCTCGCAGGAGTTCTCGTATGGTAAGCAACGCCTCCGCATTAGGACGCAACGGCGTACATGACTTTATTCTGGTCCGCGCTACCGCCATCGTCCTCACGCTTTACATCATCTATATGATCGGTTTCTTTGCCACCAGCGGTCCGCTGACGTGGGAGATCTGGAGCGGTTTCTTCGGCTCGGCCTTCACCAAGGTGTTCACCCTGCTGGCGCTGTTCTCCATCCTTATTCATGCCTGGATTGGCATGTGGCAGGTGTTGACCGATTACGTTAAACCGCTGGCGATTCGCCTTCCACTGCAGCTGGCGATTGTCGTTGCACTGGTGGTTTACGTTATTTATGGATTCGTTGTGGTGTGGGGTGTGTAATGAAACTGCCAGTCAGAGAATTTGATGCTGTCGTGATTGGTGCTGGTGGCGCAGGTATGCGCGCAGCGCTGCAAATTTCCCAGAGCGGCCAGACCTGTGCGCTGCTCTCTAAAGTTTTCCCAACCCGTTCCCATACCGTATCAGCCCAGGGTGGTATCACCGTGGCGCTCGGTAATACCCATGAAGATAACTGGGAATGGCACATGTACGATACGGTGAAAGGTTCCGACTACATCGGCGACCAGGATGCCATCGAGTATATGTGTAAAACCGGCCCGGAAGCGATTCTGGAGCTGGACCACATGGGCCTGCCGTTCTCCCGTCTGGAAAACGGCACTATCTACCAGCGTCCCTTTGGCGGCCAGTCGAAAGACTTCGGCGGCGAGCAGGCGGCGCGCACCGCGGCAGCGGCGGACCGTACCGGTCACGCGCTGCTGCACACGCTCTATCAGCAGAACCTGAAAAACCACACCACCATCTTCTCCGAGTGGTACGCGCTGGATCTGGTGAAAAACGCCGATGGCGCAGTGGTCGGCTGTACCGCGCTGTGCATCGAAACCGGTGAAGTGGTTTACTTCAAAGCGCGCGCAACGGTGCTGGCTACCGGCGGCGCGGGCCGTATCTATCAGTCCACCACCAATGCCCACATCAACACCGGTGACGGCGTCGGCATGGCTATCCGCGCGGGCGTGCCGGTGCAGGATATGGAAATGTGGCAGTTCCACCCAACCGGTATCGCCGGTGCGGGCGTGCTGGTCACGGAAGGCTGCCGCGGTGAGGGCGGCTACCTGCTGAACAAACACGGCGAGCGCTTCATGGAGCGTTATGCCCCGAACGCGAAAGACCTGGCGGGTCGTGACGTGGTGGCGCGTTCCATCATGATCGAAATCCGCGAAGGCCGCGGCTGCGACGGCCCGTGGGGTCCGCACGCCAAGCTGAAGCTCGACCATCTGGGTAAAGAAGTGCTGGAATCCCGCCTGCCGGGCATCCTCGAGCTGTCCCGCACCTTCGCCCACGTTGACCCGGTTAAAGAGCCGATTCCGGTTATCCCAACCTGCCACTACATGATGGGCGGTATTCCGACCAAAGTGACCGGCCAGGCGCTGACCGTGAACGCGCAGGGCGAAGACGTGGTCATTCCTGGCCTGTTTGCAGTGGGCGAAATCGCCTGCGTATCCGTACACGGCGCGAACCGCCTGGGCGGTAACTCGCTGCTCGACCTGGTGGTGTTTGGCCGCGCGGTGGGTCTGCACCTGCAGGAATCCATTGCCGAGCAGGGCGACCTGCTGGACGCGACCGAAGCTGAAATCGACGCCTCTCTTGAGCGCCTCAACCGCTGGAACGGCAACCGCAACGGCGAAGATCCGGTGGAAATCCGTAAAGCGCTGCAGGAATGTATGCAGCACAACTTCTCGGTATTCCGCGAAGGCGACGCGATGGCGAAAGGCCTCGAGCAGCTGAAGGCGATCCGCGAGCGTCTGAAAAACGCCCGTCTGGACGACACCTCCAGCGAGTTCAACACCCAGCGCGTGGAGTGTCTGGAGCTGGATAACCTGATGGAAACCGCTTACGCCACCGCGGTGTCGGCAAACTTCCGTACCGAGAGCCGCGGCGCGCATAGCCGCTTCGACTACCCGGATCGTGATGACGAAAACTGGCTGTGCCATTCCCTGTATCTGCCAGAGTCGGAATCCATGACGCGTCGCAGCGTCAATATGGAACCGAAACTGCGTCCGGCGTTCCCGCCGAAGATTCGTACTTATTAATGCGGAGACAGGACAATGAAACTCGAATTTTCAGTTTATCGTTATAACCCGGATGTAGACGACGCTCCGCACATGCAGGATTACACCCTGGAAGCGGAAGAGGGTCGCGACATGATGCTGCTGGACGCCCTCATGCAGCTGAAGGAAAAGGATCCTACGCTGTCGTTTCGTCGCTCCTGCCGTGAGGGGGTTTGCGGCTCCGACGGCGTGAACATGAACGGCAAAAATGGCCTGGCCTGCATTACGCCAATTTCGGCGCTGCAGCGCGCGGGTCAGAAAATTGTTATTCGTCCTCTGCCAGGTCTGCCGGTCGTTCGCGATTTGGTGGTAGACATGGGGCAATTCTATGCACAATATGAGAAGATTAAGCCTTACTTATTGAATAATGGGCAAAATCCACCCGCTCGTGAGCACCTACAGTCTCCCGAGCAGCGTGAAAAACTCGACGGATTGTACGAGTGTATTCTCTGCGCATGTTGCTCGACGTCTTGCCCGTCGTTCTGGTGGAACCCTGACAAATTTATCGGCCCGGCCGGCCTGCTGGCTGCCTATCGCTTCCTGATCGATAGCCGCGACACCGAAACCGATAACCGTCTGGAAGGGCTGAGTGACGCTTTCAGCGTATTCCGCTGCCATAGCATCATGAACTGCGTCAGTGTGTGTCCTAAGGGGCTGAACCCGACGCGCGCCATCGGCCACATTAAGTCGATGCTGCTGCAGCGCAGTGCGTAAGTAGTAAGAGGGGAGCGCTGTTCCCCTCACCCTAACCCTCTCCCCACAGGGGAGAGGGAACAGATTGCAGGAAATCTTTAAAAACTGCCGACGACCTTCCCCATCTCCCTGTGGGAGAGGGCCGGGGTGAGGGGAAACCCTAAGACAGTTTCTAAAGGTTCCTTCGCGGGCCAAATAGAGCTCGCAGGTGAACCCCGGCACGTACACGCGGTGTGCGTGGTAGTTTCTACGGCGAAAGTAAGCATACAAATGCTTAAGGGATCACGATGCAGAACGGCGCAATGAAAGCCTGGCTGGACTCTTCTTACCTCTCTGGGTCGAACCAGAGCTGGATAGAACAGCTCTATGAAGACTTCTTAACCGATCCTGACTCAGTGGACGCAAACTGGCGTTCCATGTTCCAGCAGTTGCCTGGTACAGGGGTCAAACCGGATCAATTCCATTCCAAAACACGTGATTATTTCCGTCGTCTGGCGAAGGATGCCTCACGTTACTCTTCTGCGATTTCCGACCCTGACACCAATGCGAAGCAGGTTAAAGTCCTGCAGCTTATTAACGCTTATCGCTTCCGCGGTCACCAGCATGCGAATCTCGATCCGCTGGGACTGTGGCAGCAGGATCGCGTGGCGGATCTCGATCCGGCCTATCACGATCTGACCGAGGCCGATTTCCAGGAAAGCTTTAACGTAGGTTCATTTGCTATCGGCAAAGACACGATGAAGCTGGGCGAACTGATTGACGCGCTCAAGCAAACCTACTGCGGCTCCATCGGCGCGGAATATATGCACATTACCTCCACCGAAGAGAAGCGCTGGATCCAGCAGCGTATCGAATCCGTGGCGGGCCACGCGAATTTCTCAACCGACGAGAAAAAACGTTTCCTCGGCGAGCTGACCGCAGCCGAAGGCCTCGAGCGCTATCTGGGCGCGAAGTTCCCGGGCGCAAAACGCTTCTCGCTGGAAGGCGGCGATGCGTTAGTCCCGATGCTCAAAGAGCTGATCCGCCACGCTGGCAAGAGCGGCACCCGTGAAGTGGTGCTGGGCATGGCGCACCGCGGACGTCTGAACGTGCTGGTCAACGTGCTGGGTAAAAAGCCGCAGGACCTGTTCGACGAGTTCGCGG
This sequence comes from Enterobacter sp. KBR-315C3_2022, assembly GCF_041399425.1. Taxonomy (NCBI): domain Bacteria; kingdom Pseudomonadati; phylum Pseudomonadota; class Gammaproteobacteria; order Enterobacterales; family Enterobacteriaceae; genus Enterobacter; species Enterobacter sp. KBR-315C3_2022. The sequence continues at coordinate 55,686 of NZ_JBGKEB010000008.1, read as the reverse complement.
GCAAGCATAAAGAACACCTCGGCACCGGCGACGTGAAGTACCACATGGGCTTCTCATCCGATATCGAAACCGAAGGCGGACAGGTTCACCTGGCGCTGGCGTTTAACCCGTCTCACCTTGAGATCGTCAGCCCGGTGGTTATCGGCTCCGTGCGCGCGCGTCTGGACCGTCTGGACGAGCCGAGCAGCAACAAAGTGCTGCCGATTACCATTCACGGCGATGCGGCGATTACCGGTCAGGGCGTGGTTCAGGAAACCCTGAATATGTCGAAAGCGCGGGGTTACGAAGTGGGCGGTACCGTTCGCATCGTGATCAACAACCAGGTGGGCTTCACCACCTCTAACCCGCTGGACGCGCGTTCTACCCCGTACTGCACCGACATCGGCAAGATGGTGCAGGCGCCGATCTTCCACGTTAACGCGGATGACCCGGAAGCCGTGGCTTTCGTAACCCGCCTGGCGCTGGACTTCCGCAACACCTTCAAGCGCGACGTGCTGATCGACCTGTTCTGCTACCGCCGCCACGGCCACAACGAAGCCGACGAGCCAAGCGCAACCCAGCCGCTGATGTATCAGAAAATCAAAAAGCACCCGACGCCGCGCAAAATCTATGCTGACAAGCTGGAAGCGGAAAAAGTGACGACGCTGGAAGATGCGACCGAGATGGTCAACCTCTACCGCGACGCGCTGGACGCGGGTGAATGCGTCGTGAAAGAGCTGCGCCCGATGAACATGCACTCCTTTACCTGGTCGCCGTACCTCAACCACGAGTGGGATGAGAGCTACCCGAACAAGGTTGAGATGAAGCGCCTGCAGGAGCTGGCTAAGCGCATCAGCACCGTGCCGGACGCGATCGAGATGCAGTCTCGCGTGGCTAAAATTTACGGCGATCGCCAGGCCATGGCGGCCGGTGAAAAGCTGTTCGACTGGGGCGGCGCGGAAACGCTGGCCTACGCGACGCTGGTTGACGAAGGCATTCCGGTTCGTCTGTCCGGTGAAGATGCGGGCCGCGGCACGTTCTTCCACCGTCACGCGGTGGTGCACAACCAGTCTAACGGCTCAACCTACACCCCGCTGCAGCACGTGCATAACGGTCAGGGCCAGTTCAAGGTCTGGGACTCCGTGCTCTCTGAAGAGGCGGTACTGGCCTTTGAATACGGCTACGCCACCGCAGAACCGCGCACCCTGACCATCTGGGAAGCGCAGTTCGGCGACTTCGCCAACGGCGCGCAGGTGGTGATCGATCAGTTCATCTCCTCCGGCGAGCAGAAGTGGGGCCGCATGTGTGGCCTGGTGATGCTGCTGCCGCACGGCTACGAAGGGCAGGGGCCGGAGCACTCCTCCGCGCGCCTGGAGCGCTATTTGCAGCTCTGCGCCGAGCAGAACATGCAGGTCTGCGTGCCGTCTACCCCGGCTCAGGTCTACCACATGCTGCGTCGCCAGGCGCTGCGCGGCATGCGCCGTCCGCTGGTGGTGATGTCGCCGAAATCGCTGCTGCGCCACCCGCTGGCGGTCTCCAGCCTCGACGAACTGGCCAACGGCACCTTCCTGCCGGCGATTGGCGAGGTTGACGAGCTTGATCCGAAGGGCGTGAAGCGCGTCGTGATGTGTTCTGGTAAGGTTTATTACGACCTGCTGGAACAGCGCCGCAAGAACGATCAGAAAGATGTCGCCATCGTGCGTATCGAGCAGCTTTATCCGTTCCCGCATCAGGCGATGCAGGACGTGCTGAAACAATATGCTCACGTACATGATTTTGTCTGGTGCCAGGAAGAGCCGCTCAACCAGGGCGCATGGTACTGCAGTCAGCATCATTTCCGTGAAGTGATTCCATTTGGGTCAGCCCTGCGCTATGCAGGTCGCCCGGCCTCCGCCTCTCCGGCGGTAGGGTATATGTCCGTTCACCAGAAGCAGCAACAAGATCTGGTCAATGACGCGCTGAACGTCGATTAATTAAAGGATACATAATGAGTAGCGTAGATATTCTTGTTCCCGACCTGCCTGAGTCCGTAGCAGATGCGACCGTCGCCACCTGGCACAAAAAACCGGGCGATAGCGTTAAGCGCGATGAAGTGCTGGTAGAAATCGAAACTGACAAAGTGGTACTGGAAGTACCGGCTTCGGCGGATGGCGTTCTTGATGCCGTTCTGGAAGATGAAGGTACTACCGTGACCTCTCGCCAGATCCTCGGTCGCCTGCGTGAAGGTAACAGCGCAGGCAAAGAGTCCAGCGCGAAAACGGAAGAGAAAGCCTCTACCCCGGCACAGCGTCAGCAGGCTTCTCTATCCGATCAGACCAACGATGCGCTTAGCCCGGCGATCCGTCGCCTGCTGGCCGAGCACAGCCTTGACCCGGCAGCCATCAAAGGCACCGGCGTGGGTGGCCGACTGACCCGCGAAGACATCGACAAGCACCTCGCAAAAGGGCCTTCTGACGCAAAAGCAGAAGTTAAAGCGCCAGCCGCCGCACCGGCAGCACAGCCTGCTCTGGGCGCCCGCAGCGAAAAACGCGTGCCGATGACCCGCCTGCGCAAGCGCGTGGCCGAGCGTCTGCTGGAAGCGAAAAACTCCACCGCGATGCTGACCACCTTCAACGAAGTGAACATGAAGCCAATCATGGACCTGCGCAAGCAGTACGGTGACGCGTTTGAAAAACGTCACGGTATCCGTCTGGGCTTTATGTCCTTCTACGTGAAGGCGGTGGTTGAAGCGCTGAAACGCTACCCGGAAGTGAACGCCTCTATCGACGGCGACGACGTGGTGTATCACAACTACTTCGACGTGAGCATGGCGGTTTCCACCCCGCGCGGCCTGGTGACCCCGGTTCTGCGTGACGTTGATGCCCTGGGCATGGCGGATATCGAGAAGAAAATCAAAGAGCTGGCCGTTAAAGGCCGCGACGGCAAGCTGACCGTAGACGATCTGATCGGCGGTAACTTCACCATTACCAACGGCGGCGTGTTTGGTTCGCTGATGTCTACGCCAATCATCAACCCGCCGCAGAGCGCGATCCTTGGCATGCACGCCATTAAAGATCGCCCAATGGCGGTAGACGGTAAAGTGGAGATCCTGCCGATGATGTACCTGGCACTCTCTTACGATCACCGTCTGATCGACGGCCGCGAGTCCGTGGGCTTCCTGGTGGCCATCAAAGAGCTGCTGGAAGATCCAACGCGTCTGCTGCTGGACGTGTAGTAGTTTTTTTAGCGTCACCTGCCCTGTAGGCCGGCACACAGACCGCGCCGGTCTGCAGGTTTAAAGATAACGATTACCCTGAAGGATGGATAGAACACATGAACTTACATGAATATCAGGCCAAACAGCTGTTTGCCCGGTATGGCTTACCGGCGCCGGTGGGTTATGCCTGTACTACTCCGCGTGAAGCAGAAGAAGCCGCATCTAAAATCGGTTCCGGCCCGTGGGTAGTTAAGTGTCAGGTTCACGCTGGTGGCCGTGGTAAAGCGGGCGGTGTGAAGGTTGTTAAGAGCAAAGAAGAAATTCGTGCGTTTGCTGAACATTGGCTCGGCAAGCGCCTGGTAACGTATCAAACGGATGCGAACGGCCAGCCGGTAAACCAGATCCTGGTAGAAGCGGCGACCGACATCGCAAAAGAGCTGTACCTGGGCGCGGTTGTTGACCGTAGCTCCCGTCGCGTGGTGTTCATGGCGTCTACCGAAGGCGGCGTGGAAATCGAGAAAGTGGCGGAAGAAACCCCACACCTGATCCACAAAGTGGCGATCGATCCGCTGGCGGGCCCAATGCCTTACCAGGGTCGCGAGCTGGCGTTCAAGCTGGGTCTGGAAGGCAAGCTGGTTCAGCAGTTCACCAAGATCTTCATGGGCCTGGCGAACATCTTCCTCGAGCGCGATTTGGCGCTGATCGAAATTAACCCGCTGGTGATCACCACCCAGGGCGACCTGATCTGCCTCGACGGCAAGCTGGGCGCTGACGGCAACGCGCTGTTCCGCCAGGCCGATCTGCGCGAAATGCGCGATCAGTCCCAGGAAGATCCGCGTGAAGCGCAGGCGGCACAGTGGGAGCTGAACTACGTGGCGCTGGACGGTAACATCGGCTGCATGGTTAACGGCGCGGGCCTGGCGATGGGCACCATGGACATCGTTAAGCTGCACGGCGGCGAGCCGGCAAACTTCCTCGACGTGGGCGGTGGCGCTACCAAAGAGCGCGTAACCGAAGCGTTCAAAATCATCCTTTCTGACGACAACGTGAAGGCCGTTCTGGTGAACATCTTCGGCGGTATCGTCCGCTGCGACCTGATTGCCGACGGTATCATCGGCGCGGTAGAAGAAGTGGGCGTTAACGTTCCGGTTGTCGTTCGCCTGGAAGGGAACAACGCTGAACTCGGCGCGAAAAAACTGGCTGACAGCGGCCTGAATATTATTGCAGCGAAAAGTCTGACGGATGCAGCTCAGCAGGTTGTTGCCGCAGTGGAGGGGAAATAATGTCCGTTTTAATTAATAAAGATACCAAGGTTATCTGCCAGGGCTTCACCGGTAGCCAGGGGACTTTCCACTCCGAACAGGCGATTGCCTACGGTACGCAGATGGTTGGCGGCGTAACGCCAGGTAAAGGCGGTACCACGCACCTGGGCCTGCCGGTGTTCAACACCGTGCGCGAAGCGGTAGAAGCGACCGGCGCAACCGCGACCGTGATCTACGTTCCGGCTCCGTTCTGCAAAGACTCCATTCTGGAAGCGATCGACGCGGGCATTAAGCTCATCATCACCATCACCGAAGGCATCCCGACGCTGGACATGCTGACCGTGAAGGTGAAGCTGGATGAAGCGGGCGTGCGCATGATTGGCCCGAACTGCCCAGGCGTCATCACCCCGGGCGAGTGCAAAATCGGCATCATGCCGGGCCACATTCACAAGCCGGGCAAGGTGGGCATCGTTTCCCGCTCCGGTACGCTGACCTATGAAGCGGTTAAGCAGACCACCGACTACGGCTTCGGCCAGTCCACCTGCGTGGGCATCGGCGGTGACCCGATCCCGGGCTCCAACTTTATCGACATCCTGAAGCTGTTCCAGGAAGATCCGCAGACCGAAGCGATCGTGATGATCGGTGAGATCGGCGGTAGCGCGGAAGAAGAAGCCGCTGCCTACATTAAAGAGCACGTGACCAAACCGGTTGTGGGCTATATCGCGGGCGTGACCGCGCCGAAAGGCAAGCGTATGGGTCACGCTGGTGCGATTATCGCAGGCGGTAAAGGTACGGCAGATGAGAAATTTGCAGCGCTGGAAGCTGCAGGCGTGAAGACCGTTCGCAGCCTGGCAGATATCGGCGAAGCACTGAAATCCATCATTAAGTAAGTCCTCTCTGCGCCCTGTGAAGGGCGCTTTGAAGTAAAATATGTCCGTTTCGACATGGTTGGCCGCTGAAAAGCGGCCTTTTTTTTTAGAAGCTGTTTTTATTGATGATGGCGCGAATTAACCCTTTGCCCGGGAAATCGGCGGCAACGATCCCTGTGCGCTGAACATAATTATTGTTCAGATAGTTGCGGGTCAGCGTGTTGGTGCCTTCAAACGCGATCGTACAGATACGGATAAAGCAGCTAACCCGTGGGAAATCAGGGTATCTGTGTTTCCATCCCGGCGTGGTCAGGCCCGTTGAGAGGCGCGGTGCCGATGTGCCTGCGCTGGAGTGGCCGCTGGCAACAAAATAGGGAAGCGATCCCCCCGCTGCGCTCAGATAGTTAATGGAGATATCACCGTAATTTTGATTATCGTTAATAAACTTTTTAACTTTTTCCCATTTACCGTAGAGATCCCAGTTTGAACCTAGGGACCAGGCATCCTGCATTTCGATGCTATTTAAACGACGAGATGCAACGGGAGTACGGCCGGTACTTTCAAAATTATCCCAAATAATAAAGACTTTTCCGCGCACCTGATTAAGCGTAGGGTCGTAAAGATAACCATAATCGGACAGGAACGTATTTTGGTACGTTGAAATATAGCTATCCATGGTTTCGCTGATGCTTCGGGTGTTATTCGACGGGGAATACTCTTCGCGAAGACGCATCACCACGGTTTCGCCGCGATGCTGTTGCAGGAAGGCCGACACCGATTTCATTACGTCATCAAAGTTAAGATTTTGATATTTCACTCCGTGATGAATAGCAAAAGCATTATCGATGTGCCGCACCCGAATATCCAGATAGCGGATCCCCGCGTTAAGCTGCTGTGGAATGGTCATGACCTGGTTGGCGATGGCATCTCCACCGTGGCGTGAGCCTGAATCATGCGTGCCTGGGATGCTCAGTCTTGAAAGGGGCAGGTTGCCAGGAAGGCGGGCCATCCAGTCGGTCTGGGTATAATCCATAATTGCCGCATCGTGACTATAGGCATCGTCATTATGCGCAAATGCGGTCGTGCTTATTAATAAAGCACCGAGCAGAGGTAAGTATTTCATATAGTAATAACTCATTGAGTGGATAAAAGTGTAAAAAACTAATTATTTCAGTAATAAATTACTCCCACAAGATAAGCTGGCCTAAATAAATTCTTAATAGATGATTGTTGTTAATTTATTAACCGCAGGGTTGCGGGCTTTTGTGGTTAATTTGCGCAAACCTATAATTTGAATTTATCAATAAAAGGGCGTTTTTATTTTCAAGTAACTTATTACACCGCAATCATTTGAATGGTAAATAATTCCCCCCGTCTGCCCGGCACGCTTTTTTGCTGCAATTATTTTTCAAGCTGATAATAGTTTCAGCCCCGCAGCTCGAAGAAAGCAGACGATTCGCAGCGAGAGTAGCGAAACACGGAAAAAGTGTCCCTCCCTGGCTGGTTTACCGATCGTGAACACGGGGAGCGAGGGGAGGGGGATCTGTGCAGGAGGGCGACAGGATGGTTTTTTTAATGTTGAGGGTGCGATGAGGGGATATTGATCGCGTCGTTAAGGTAAATCACCTTTATCTAAACTTGCATCAAATTTGGCAACCTGAACAACCTTTGTGTATACATATAATTAACATGGTTTTCACTAAAATCACCGTACTTAAACTTTGTTAACAATGTCGGTCTTTTTTGATTTAAATCAATGTTTAATTCTTGGAAAAACGAGTCGAAAAGCGCTAAATTGTTCCCGATCAAAATGGCCGAAAAGTGGTGATTTTGCTATAAATTGATCGTCGTCGAAAAACGTAAATGTGATTCAATAAAAACCTGTTTATTGTAAGGGTTTTGCAGCGTATTATATTTACGGGATCAATTTGAGTTTTTTATTAACCTATTTGTAACCTGTCGTGATTGTTTTTATCCTCCCTCAGGCTAAATACGGCGATATGGATGCGAATAATTTGTATTGGGGCATGCGTGTGGATCTCTGTAACGGGGTTCACTCTCGGAGTCTTCATGCGATGAGCAAGGAGTCATAATGTTAGACGTAGTCGAACTGTCGCGCTTACAGTTTGCCTTGACCGCGATGTACCACTTCCTGTTTGTGCCGCTGACGCTGGGTATGGCGTTCCTGCTGGCCATCATGGAAACGGTTTACGTCCTCTCGGGCAAACAGATTTATAAAGATATGACCAAGTTCTGGGGCAAGTTGTTTGGTATCAACTTCGCGCTGGGCGTGGCCACCGGTCTGACCATGGAGTTCCAGTTCGGGACTAACTGGTCCTACTATTCCCATTACGTGGGGGATATCTTCGGTGCGCCGCTGGCTATTGAAGGTCTAATGGCCTTCTTCCTCGAATCCACCTTTGTAGGTCTGTTCTTCTTCGGCTGGGACCGTCTGGGCAAAGTCCAGCATATGGCGGTCACCTGGCTGGTCGCATTAGGCTCTAACCTGTCCGCGCTGTGGATCCTAGTGGCGAACGGCTGGATGCAGAACCCTATAGCGTCTGATTTCAACTTCGAAACCATGCGTATGGAGATGGTCAGCTTTGCCGAGCTGGTGCTGAACCCGGTCGCACAGGTTAAATTCGTTCACACCGTTGCCTCTGGCTACGTTTGCGGCGCGATGTTCGTTCTGGGCATCAGCTCCTACTACATGCTGCGCGGTCGTGACTTCGCCTTCGCTAAGCGTTCTTTCGCCATTGCCGCAAGCTTCGGTATGGCTGCGATTCTGTCTGTTATTGTTCTGGGTGATGAATCCGGTTACGAAATGGGCGACGTGCAGAAAACCAAGCTGGCCGCGATTGAAGCAGAGTGGGAGACCCAACCGGCTCCGGCTGCGTTCACCCTGTTCGGCGTTCCGGACCAGGATGCGCAGGAAAACCGCTTTGCCATTCAGATCCCTTACGCGCTGGGCATCATCGCGACGCGTTCTGTTGATAAGCAGGTCACGGGTCTGAAAGAGCTGATGGTCCAGCACGAAGAGCGTATCCGTAACGGTATGAAAGCGTACTCGCTGCTTGAGCAGCTGCGTGCGGGTTCAACCGATCAGGGCATTCGCGATCGATTCAACGACGTGAAGAAAGACCTGGGCTACGGTCTGCTGCTGAAACGCTATACCCCGAACGTCTCTGACGCGACGGAAGCGCAGATTCAGATGGCCACCAAAGACTCCATTCCACGCGTTGCGCCGCTGTACTTTGCGTTCCGCATCATGGTGGGCTGCGGCATCATTATGCTGCTGATCATTGCGGCGTCCTTCTGGTCCGTCATCCGTAACCGTATCGGCGAGAAGAAATGGCTGCTGCGCACCGCGCTGTACGGTATCCCGCTGCCGTGGATTGCTATCGAGTCCGGCTGGTTTGTGGCGGAATACGGCCGTCAGCCGTGGGCAATCGGTGAGGTGCTGCCAACCGCGGTAGCGAACTCTTCCCTGACGGCAGGCGATCTGATCTTCTCTATGCTGCTGATCTGTGGTCTGTACACCCTGTTCCTGGTGGCTGAACTGTTCCTGATGTTCAAGTTCGCGCGCCTTGGCCCAAGCAGCCTGAAAACCGGTCGCTATCATTACGAGCAGTCCACTGCGACTACTCAGCCGGCACGCTAAGACAGGAGTCATCAAATGATCGATTATGAAGTATTGCGTTTTATCTGGTGGCTGCTGGTCGGTATTCTGCTGATCGGTTTTGCGGTTACCGACGGTTTCGACATGGGGGTGGGCATGCTCACCCGCTTCCTCGGTCGTAATGACACCGAGCGTCGAATCATGATCAACTCCATCGCCCCGCACTGGGACGGTAACCAGGTGTGGCTGATCACCGCTGGCGGCGCGCTGTTCGCGGCCTGGCCGATGGTCTACGCGGCTGCGTTCTCCGGTTTCTACGTGGCGATGATTCTGGTGCTGGCGTCTTTATTCTTCCGTCCGGTGGGCTTTGACTACCGCTCCAAGATTGAAGACACCCGCTGGCGCAACATGTGGGACTGGGGCATCTTCATCGGTAGCTTCGTTCCACCGCTGGTGATTGGCGTGGCGTTCGGTAACCTGCTGCAGGGCGTACCGTTCCACATCGATGAATACATGCGTCTTTACTACACCGGTAACTTCTTCCAGCTGCTAAACCCGTTTGGCCTGCTGGCGGGCGTGGTGAGCGTGGCGATGATCATCACTCAGGGCGCGACCTACCTGCAAATGCGCACCGTTGGCGAACTGCACCTGCGCTCTCGCGCAACGGCGCAGGTTGCTGCGCTGGTGACGCTGGTCTGCTTCGCGCTGGGCGGCGTGTGGGTCATGTACGGTATCGACGGCTATGTGGTGACGTCTGCTATCAATCATGCTGCACCGTCTAATCCGCTGACCAAAGAAGTGGCGCGTCAGGCGGGAGCATGGCTGGTGAACTTCAACAATACTCCTGCGCTGTGGGCAATCCCGGCTCTGGGCGTGCTGCTGCCGCTGCTGACCGTGCTGACCTCGCGCCTCGAAAAAGGCGCTCTGGCGTTCGTGTTCTCTTCGCTGACTCTGGCGTGCATCATCCTGACGGCGGGTATCGCGATGTTCCCATTCGTGATGCCGTCCAGCACCATGATGAATGCTAGCCTGACCATGTGGGACGCGACCTCCAGCCAGCTGACGCTGAACCTGATGACGTATGTTGCCTGCGTGTTCGTACCGATTATTCTGCTGTACACCAGCTGGTGTTACTGGAAAATGTTCGGTCGTATCACGAAAGAAGACATCGAAAGCAACACCCACTCTCTGTACTAAGTAAGGAGCTAAATATGTGGTACTTCGCATGGATTTTGGGGACGCTTCTTGCCTGTGCATTTGGCATCATTACCGCCCTGGCGCTTGAGCACGTTGAAGCGTCAAAAGCAGGTGAAGAAAAGCACTGATGAATATCATTGCGACACTTTACCGTGTCATGGACAAGCGCCCGTTACGGGCGCTTTCTTTAATCATGGCGCTTCTGTTAGCAGGTTGTATCTTTTGGGATCCGTCGCGCTTCGCGGCAAAGACCAGCGAGCTTGAAATCTGGCACGGTTTTCTCATTATGTGGGCAGTCTGTGCGGGCGTGATCCACGGCGTGGGCTTTCGTCCGAAAGCGCTGCACTGGCAGGGGATTTTCTCGCCGCTGATTGCCGATCTGGTACTTCTTGCAGGGCTGATTTTCTTTTTCTTCTGAATAAGAAATGTCCGTTAATCCTATGGGCTTACCCGAGCCCATAAAAATTTACTCTCCGTTTACTTTCTCCCATTCCAAACCATCATTCCCGCGCGTATAGTAGCGAAGTTTAAACGCTCTCTTTGTTGCATTACTGGGATGTAAAGTGAATACAACGCTGTTTCGATGGCCGGTACGTGTCTACTATGAAGACACCGACGCCGGTGGTGTGGTCTACCACGCCAGCTACGTTGCTTTTTATGAACGGGCACGCACAGAGATGCTGCGCCATCACCACTTCAGCCAGCAGGTGCTGTTGGCTGAGCGAGTTGCCTTCGTGGTACGCAAGATGACGCTTGAGTATTTTGCGCCTGCCAGACTCGACGATATGCTCGAAGTCCAAACAGAAATTACAGCAATGCGCGGAACCTCGCTGGTTTTCACGCAGCGAATAGTCAACGCAGAGAACGCCGTACTGAACTCAGCTGAAGTACTGATTGTCTGTGTTGATCCAACCATAATGAAGCCTCGTGCGCTTCCTAAGTCCATCGTCGCGGAGTTTAAGCAGTGACTGACATGAATATCCTTGATTTGTTCCTGAAGGCGAGCCTTCTGGTTAAACTTATCATGTTGATTTTGATTGGTTTTTCAATCGCATCCTGGGCCATCATCATCCAGAGAACGCGCATCCTCAACGCCGCTGGCCGTGAAGCTGAAGCGTTCGAAGACAAGTTCTGGTCCGGTATCGAACTTTCTCGTCTGTATCAGGAAAGCCAGGGGCGTCGTGATAACCTTTCCGGCTCCGAACAGATTTTCTACAGTGGATTCAAGGAGTTTGCTCGACTTCACCGCGCGAACAACCACGCGCCGGAAGCGGTTGTTGAAGGGGCATCGCGTGCGATGCGGATCTCGATGAACCGCGAGCTGGAAACCCTTGAGACGCACATTCCTTTCCTTGGCACCGTAGGTTCCATCAGTCCGTATATCGGTCTGTTCGGTACGGTGTGGGGGATCATGCACGCCTTTATCGCCCTGGGTGCGGTGAAGCAGGCGACGCTGCAGATGGTTGCGCCAGGTATCGCAGAAGCGCTGATTGCGACCGCGATTGGTCTGTTCGCCGCTATCCCGGCCGTTATGGCCTATAACCGTCTGAACCAGCGCGTGAATAAACTGGAACTGAATTACGACAACTTTATGGAAGAGTTCACCGCGATTCTGCACCGTCAGGCGTTTACCAGCACCGAGAGCAACAAGGGGTAAACCATGGCCAGATCGCGTGGACGAGGTCGTCGCGAGCTCAAGTCCGAAATCAACATCGTTCCGCTGCTGGACGTGCTGCTGGTACTGCTGCTGATCTTTATGGCCACAGCGCCCATCATCACTCAGAGCGTCGAAGTTGATCTGCCGGACGCGACAGAATCACAGGCGGTAAGCACCAATGACGATCCTCCGGTCATCATTGAGGTTTCCGGCATAGGTCAGTACAGCGTGGTGGTAGAGAAAGATCGTATGGATCAGCTGCCGCCGGAGCAGGTGATTGCTGAAGCGCAACGTCGCCTGGAGTCAAATCCGAAGACGGTCTTCCTCATCGGTGGCGCGAAAGATGTGCCTTACGATGAAATTATTAAAGCGCTGAATTTGCTACATAGCGCGGGCGTTAAGTCAGTTGGCTTAATGACTCAGCCTATTTGATCATCTGCGTAGTTTTTGGGAACCGATAGTGTCAAAGGCAACCGAACAGAACGACAAGCTTAAGCGAGCGATAATCGTCTCCGCCGTGCTGCACGTGATTCTTTTTGCGGCGCTGATCTGGAGTTCGTTCGACGAGCACATTGATGCATCCGCGGGCGGTGGGGGAGGTTCCTCCATCGATGCCGTTATGGTGGATCCCGGTGCGGTCGTTCAGAACTATAATCGCCAGCAACAGCAGCAGGCGAGTTCGAAACGTGCTGAAGAGCAGCGTGAAAAACAGGCGCAGCAGCAGGCTGAGGAGCTGCGTGAAAAGCAGGCCGCAGAGCAGGAACGCCTAAAGCAGCTGGAAAAAGAACGTTTGCAGGCGCAGGAAGCGGCGAAAGAGCAGGCGGAGCAGCAGAAACAGGCTGAAGCCGCAGCGAAGCAGGCGCAGGAACAGCAGAAGCAGGCGGAAGAGGCGGCAGCGAAGGCGGCGGCAGATGCCAAAGCGAAAGCGGACGCCCAGGCTAAACTGGCTGCAGACGCGGCGAAGAAAGCCGCTGCCGATGCGGCGAAGAAAGCTGAAGCGGAAGCCGCGAAGAAAGCCGCTGCCGACGCCCAGAAAAAAGCCGAAGCTGAAGCATCTAAAAAAGCCGCTGCTGATGCACAGAAAAAAGCGGAAGCCGAGGCGGCGAAAAAGGCCGCTCAGGAAGCCGAGAAGAAGGCTGCCGCGGAAGCGGCGAAGAAAGCCGCTGCTGCCGAGAAGGCCGCCGCTGAAAAAGCGGCAGCTGCCAAGGCTGCTGCTGCAGAAAAAGCCGCTGCGGACAAAAAGGCTGCCGCGGATAAAGCGGCTGCTAAAAAGGCTGCCGCGGCAGAAAAAGCCGCTGCTGCTGCCGGCGTCGACGATCTGCTGGGCGATCTGAGCTCTGGTAAGAATGCGCCGAAAACGGGCGGTGGCGCGAAAGGAAACAACGCAGCGCCGGCCGGAAGCGGTAACACTAAGAGTAACGGTGCATCGGGGGCGGAAATCAACGGCTATGCTTCACAGATAAAATCCGCGATTGAAAGCCGATTTTATGATGCGTCGTCCTACACCGGTAAAACGTGTACGCTGCGGATAAAACTGGCCCCGGACGGTATGCTGCTTGATATTAAGTCTGAAGGCGGCGATCCGGCCCTGTGTACTGCAGCTCTGGCTGCGGCACGGCAGGCAAAGATGCCGAAACCACCGTCTCAGGCCGTGTATGAAGTCTTTAAAAACGCACCGCTGGACTTCAAACCTTAAGTCACGGTTTCCTTCTGCAAGCGGGAAACGTTGACCAGGCGGAGTCTCAGGGTTCTGGTAGTTTTGTCTATTTGAGTTTGTTAACATTCTGCTAAATTATCGTGGGTAAGGTTACCCAGATAAGGGAGATATGATGAAGCAGGCATTACGTGTAGCATTTAGTTTCTTAATGCTGTGGGCAGCTGTGCTGCATGCAGAAGTACGTATCGAAATCACCCAAGGGGTGGATTCGGCACGCCCAATCGGTGTCGTTCCGTTCCAGTGGGCTGGCCCTGGTGCCGCGCCTGAAGATATCGGCGGCATTGTTGCGGCTGACCTGCGTAACAGCGGTAAATTCAACCCGTTAGATCGTTCTCGTCTGCCGCAGCAGCCGGGCACCGCGCAGGAAGTCCAGCCTGCCGCATGGTCCGCGCTGGGCATTGATGCCGTTGTTGTCGGGCAGGTAACGCCTGCGCCAGACGGCGGCTACAACGTGGCGTATCAGCTGGTGGATACCGGCGGGGCGCCGGGTACCGTACTGGCTCAGAACACCTACAAAGTGAACAAACAGTGGCTGCGCTATGCGGGCCACACCGCGAGTGATGAAGTGTTTGAGAAGCTGACCGGTATTAAAGGCGCGTTCCGCACCCGCATCGCGTACGTTGTTCAGACCAACGGCGGCCAGTTCCCGTATGAGCTGCGCGTTTCTGACTACGATGGCTACAACCAGTTCACCGTTCACCGTTCACCGCAGCCGCTGATGTCTCCGGCGTGGTCTCCGGACGGCTCTAAGCTGGCCTACGTGACCTTCGAAAGCGGCCGTTCCGCGCTGGTTATCCAGACGCTGTCTAACGGTGCCGTTCGTCAGGTTGCCTCGTTCCCGCGTCACAACGGTGCGCCTGCGTTCTCTCCGGACGGTTCTAAACTGGCCTTCGCCCTGTCAAAAACCGGCAGCCTGAACCTGTACGTGATGGATATTGGCTCTGGTCAGATTCGTCAGGTAACGGATGGTCGCAGCAACAACACCGAGCCAACCTGGTTCCCGGACAGCCAGAACCTGGCGTTCACCTCTGACCAGGCGGGTCGTCCGCAGGTTTATAAAGTTAACGTAAACGGCGGTGCACCGCAGCGTATCACCTGGGAAGGTTCTCAGAACCAGGATGCTGACGTGAGCAGCGACGGTAAAACAATGGTCATGGTAAGTTCTGCGGGAGGTCAGCAGCACATTGCCAAACAAGATCTGGTAACGGGCGGCGTGCAAGTGCTTTCGTCAACGTTCCTGGATGAAACGCCAAGTCTGGCACCTAACGGCACTATGGTAATCTACAGCTCTTCTCAGGGGATGGGATCCGTGCTGAATCTGGTTTCTACAGATGGGCGTTTCAAAGCGCGTCTTCCGGCAACTGATGGACAGGTAAAATCACCTGCCTGGTCGCCGTATCTGTAATAATAATTAATTGATTACTAAAGGAATCTTAGAAATGCAACTGAACAAAGTGCTGAAGGGGCTGATGATCGCTCTGCCTGTAATGGCAATCGCAGCGTGTTCTTCTAACAAGAACGCAAGCAATGACCAGAGCGGCGAAGGCATGATGGGTGCCGGCACCGGTATGGACGCTAACGGCAATGGCAACATGTCTTCTGAAGAGCAAGCGCGTCTTCAGATGCAGCAGCTGCAGCAGAACAACATCGTTTACTTCGATCTGGATAAATACGACATCCGTTCTGACTTCGCTGCGATGCTGGATGCTCACGCTAACTTCCTGCGTAGCAACCCGTCTTACAAAGTCACCGTAGAAGGTCACGCGGACGAACGTGGTACGCCAGAGTACAACATCTCCCTGGGTGAACGTCGTGCTAACGCCGTTAAGATGTACCTGCAGGGTAAAGGCGTTTCTGCTGATCAGATCTCCATCGTTTCTTACGGTAAAGAAAAACCTGCAGTACTGGGTCACGACGAAGCGGCATACTCCAAAAACCGTCGTGCCGTACTGGTTTACTAAGAGAATGGCATGAGCAGTAACTTCAGACATCATCTGTTGAGTCTGTCGTTACTGGTTGGAATAGCGGCCCCCTGGGCCGCTTTTGCTCAGGCACCAATCAGTAGTGTCGGCTCAGGCTCGGTAGAAGACCGGGTCACTCAACTCGAGCGTATTTCTAACGCTCACAGTCAGCTTTTAACTCAACTCCAGCAGCAACTTTCCGATAACCAGAACGATATTGATTCTCTCCGCGGTCAAATCCAGGAAAGTCAGTATCAGCTTAATCAGGTTGTGGAACGTCAAAAGCAAATTTTGCTGCAGATGGATAGCCTGAGCAGCGGCGGTGCAGCAGCGCAGCCAGCAGCAGGCGATCAGAGCGGTGCGGCAGCGCCTGCTCCGGCAGCGGATGCTTCAGCATCGACAGGCGCGCCTGTGCAGAGCGGAGACGCGAATACGGACTACAACGCGGCCATTGCCCTGGTGCAGGACAAATCGCGTCAGGACGACGCTATCGCTGCGTTTCAGAGCTTTGTGAAGAAGTACCCTGATTCCACTTACCAGCCAAACGCGAACTATTGGCTTGGTCAGTTGAATTACAATAAGGGTAAAAAGGACGATGCGGCGTTTTATTTTGCCTCAGTGGTAAAAAATTACCCAAAATCGCCAAAAGCACCTGATGCGATGTTCAAGGTCGGCGTGATCATGCAGGACAAAGGTGACACGGCGAAAGCGAAAGCGGTCTATCAGCAGGTGGTTGCAAAATTCCCTGGCACCGAAGGTGCAAAACAGGCGCAAAAACGTCTGAGTTCGATGGGATGATTATCGCATGACCAGAAATCGCGTTATTTCTGGTCGTGCAGCATGATTCGTAAGCAGTTAAGTGATCTTCATCGAAATTTTTGTTGCGCTGAATTCTTAAACCAGTAATATATGCCGCCGTTGCCACGGGATATCAAACAACGTGAATGCAGCGCAAAAGTGGGTCGTTAGCTCAGTTGGTAGAGCAGTTGACTTTTAATCAATTGGTCGCAGGTTCGAATCCTGCACGACCCACCACTTAAAGCAGTTCCGGTAGTTCAGAGTGGGTGATTAGCTCAGTTGGTAGAGCATCTCCTTTACACGGAGGGGGTCGGCGGTTCGAGCCCGTCATCACCCACCACTCGGGTCGTTAGCTCAGTTGGTAGAGCAGTTGACTTTTAATCAATTGGTCGCAGGTTCGAATCCTGCACGACCCACCAATCTTTTGATTGGTACCGAGTAAAATTATCTTCGAAGTTAGCACCCGAATGGGTCGTTAGCTCAGTTGGTAGAGCAGTTGACTTTTAATCAATTGGTCGCAGGTTCGAATCCTGCACGACCCACCACTTCGAAGAAAAGCAGTAAATCCCGCAAGGGGTCGTTAGCTCAGTTGGTAGAGCAGTTGACTTTTAATCAATTGGTCGCAGGTTCGAATCCTGCACGACCCACCAATGTAAAAAGGCGCCCTAAAGGCGCCTTTTTGCTATCTGTAATATGAAAGATTCGAACCTGCAGCAGGTTCGAGCCGAACGCAGTGAGGCACCGGAGCCGTTTAGGGCGACGGCCCGAAGGGCGAGGGGAAGCCGAGTCATCCTGCACGACCCACCAATGTAAAAAGGCGCCCTAAAGGCGCCTTTTTGCTATCTGTCATTCATAAACCTGCCTTGTAGGTCGGGTAAGGCGAAGCCGCCACCCGACAGATGCCACGCGCATCTATTTCCGATGACTTTTCCACTCAACTTCGCTATCTTGTTTAGTATAAAAAACACCATTGCCAATTACTTTGCAATTTCAAGCAACACAAAGGCAATATTGTTAAGCCAGTAAAACGAGAAGCCATCATGAGCGTGATGTTCGACCCTGAAGCCGCAATTTATCCCTTCCCGCCCAAGCCCGCGTCGCTGAGCCTGGACGAAAAGCAGTTTTACCGTAAAAAAATCAAACGCCTTCTCACGGAGCGTGACGCGGTGATGGTGGCCCACTACTACACCGATCCGGAGATCCAGCAGCTGGCGGAAGAGACGGGCGGCTGCATTTCCGATTCCCTCGAGATGGCGCGCTTTGGCGCAAAACATCCTGCCTCGACGCTGCTGGTGGCGGGCGTGCGCTTCATGGGGGAAACGGCAAAGATATTAAGCCCGGAAAAAACCATTCTAATGCCCACGCTGAACGCCGAGTGTTCCCTCGATCTCGGCTGCCCGATTGAGGCGTTCAGCGCATTCTGCGACGCGCATCCTGACCGTACCGTCGTGGTCTACGCCAATACTTCGGCCGCCGTGAAGGCGCGCGCCGACTGGGTTGTGACCTCCAGCATCGCCGTTGAGCTGATTGAGCACCTGGACAGCCTGGGCGAGAAAATTATCTGGGCTCCCGATCGTCACCTGGGGAACTACGTTCAGAAGCAGACCGGTGCGGATGTACTCTGCTGGCAGGGGGCCTGCATCGTTCACGATGAATTTAAAACGCAGGCGCTTTCGCGCATGAGGGCGCTCTACCCGCACGCGGCTATCCTTGTCCATCCTGAATCGCCGCAGGCGATTGTCGATATGGCCGATGCGGTTGGCTCAACCAGCCAGCTAATCAGCGCTGCCAAAACGCTGCCGCATAAGCAGCTTATCGTGGCGACCGATCGCGGCATTTTCTACAAGATGCAGCAGGCCGTGCCGGAAAAAGAGCTTCTGGAAGCGCCTACGGCCGGCGAAGGGGCGACGTGCCGCAGCTGCGCCCACTGCCCGTGGATGGCGATGAACGGCCTTAAGGCCATCGCTGAGGGGCTGGAGAGCGGCGGCGCGGCGCATGAGATACCCGTGGACGCCGCGCTGCGAGAAGGCGCGTTAATTCCGCTTAACCGCATGCTGGATTTTGCGGCTACACTACGTACTTAATTCAACAGGTTCCGGGGAAAAGATGGATTTTTTTAGCACACAGAACATTCTGGTTCACATACCGATAGGCGCGGGTGGCTATGACCTGTCATGGATTGAGGCCGTGGGCACGCTGGCGGGGCTGCTCTGCATCTGGCTGGCGAGCCTCGAAAAAATCAGCAACTACGCGTTTGGATTACTCAACGTGACGCTGTTTGCGATCATTTTCTTCCAGATCCAGCTGTACGCCAGCCTTCTTCTTCAGCTGTTCTTCTTTGCGGCGAATATCTACGGCTGGTACGCCTGGTCGCGCCAGAACAACCAGCAGGAGGCAGAGCTGCAAATCCGCTGGCTGCCGCTGCCGAAGGCCATCGCCTGGCTGGCTGCCTGCGTGGTCGCGATTGGGCTGATGACGGTGTTCATCAATCCGGTATTTGCTTTCCTGACCCGCGTTGCGGTGGCGGTCATGTCCGGCCTGGGAATGAACGTTACGATGCCCGAGCTTCAGCCCGACGCTTTCCCGTTCTGGGATTCGTGCATGATGGTGCTGTCGATTGCGGCGATGGTGCTGATGACGCGCAAATACGTCGAGAACTGGCTGCTGTGGGTCATCATTAACGTCATTAGCGTTGCGATCTTTGCGCTGCAGGGCGTCTATGCGATGTCGCTCGAGTATTTGCTGCTTACCTTCATTGCGCTGAACGGCAGCCGCATGTGGATTAAAAGCGCGCGCGAGCGTGGCTCCCGCGCGCTGTCGAGCTAGTGGTGGTGATGATGTGAATGGCCGGGCTGCGGCTCGTTGAGGCGGCAGTCCGGTCCGCTACACGCCTGATACTCCATCTGAACGGTGGAGTGCGAAACGTCGTAGTGATGCTCTAAGAAGTGCTGAATACGTTCCAACAGCGCGTCGTGATCGTGCGGTGGAATGACCTGCACGTGCAGCGTCATAACGGGCTTCTCGCCCACCAGCCAGACGTGAACGTGGTGAACGTTGCGCACTTCGGGAATGGAGCGGCACAGGTTGCGCTTAAGCTCGCCAATATCCATCGATGACGGCGCACCTTCCAGCAGCTCGTTGACGCTCTCTTTGAGCAGCTGCCAGGCGCTGCGCAGAACGAGGCACGACACTAGCACGGACAGAATCGGATCGACCGGCGTCCAGCCGGTGCCCAGAATCACCAGCGCGGCGACAATCGCCCCCACCGAGCCCAGCAAATCGCCCAGCACGTGCAGCGCGGCCGCGCGAACGTTCAGGTTCTTCTCTCCGCTGCCGCGGTGCAAAATCCAAAACGACAGAATATTCGCCAGCAAACCCGCTACGGCGATGACCATCATCGTGGCCCCCGCGACGGGCTGCGGATGCCTGAAGCGCTGAATAGCTTCCCAGACGATAAGTATCGTGATTACGACCAGGGCAATTGCGTTGACGAAGGCGGCGAGGGTGGTAAGCCTGATCCAGCCAAAGGTATGGCGCGCATTCGGCGGGCGACGGGAAAACTGCACGGCCAGCAGTGCGAAGAGCAGCGCGGCGGCGTCGGTGAGCATATGCCCGGCGTCTGCGAGCAACGCCAGCGAGCCCGAGATGAATCCGCCAATGACCTCGACGATCATAAAGGTGGCGGTAACGCCAAAGGCCAGCATCAGCCGTTTGGCATTGTCGTCACCGGCTGAAGGAGTGTGGGAGTGCGCCATAGCATCGTTCCTGATACGTCATTTTTGTAAGTGTAGATTTTTTAATATTTTGCACAAAAAAGAAAGGAGGGCATCAGCCCTCCTTTTTAACGTATTCCACGCGGGAATTATTGCGTTGTACCGTCCGTTTTAGTGTCGGCATCCGCACCGACTTTGTCATTCGGGTTTGGGCATTTACCGTCTTTGCAGACGGAATTTTTATGAATCTCTTCTTTGGTCATACCATCGTGATTCATGCCCTTGGTGCCGTTACCGTCGGTATTAGTATTGCCAGTGTTGATGTTGCTGTTATCAACGTTGTTCGGGGCAATATTCTGTTTCGCATCAGGCGCAACCTGGCCTGCCGCCGCTGCGGCGTTGGCGTCACCGTTGCTGTCGGAAGCCCCCGTGTCTGCGGCAAGCACGCTGCCGCTGGCCAGGGTAAGGGTCGCTGTCAGGAAGAGTGTTGCCAGTTTCGTCATTTGCATGATGTTGCTCCTGTTGTGCTCGTTATGCTGGATAACATTTTCCAACTTGTGCATCACGTACGTTGGCGAAAGATCCCGCAGTTCTGATTTAAGTCAGAACGGAATCGCGTTAAAGCAATAATATTTAGCTGTTACCATTAAAAAGTTTAGAGTAGATCTCGTTTTTCGCTATTTTGTTGCGTTTTTTAGGCTAATTCCAGGAATTATCTGCCCGGAGTGTAAAAGCCCGTTTACACTCTCAGGCTGACAAGTTAGATTGAAAGGATTGCTTTCATTACTAAATATATGGCAGAGCCGGAAAGAAGATGAATTATCAGAACGACGATTTACGCATCAAAGAGATCAATGAGTTATTACCTCCTGTAGCACTCCTTGAAAAATTCCCCGCCACGGAAAATGCGGCAAACACGGTGTCCCACGCGCGCAAAGCGATCCACAAGATCCTGAAAGGGAGTGACGATCGTCTGCTGGTGGTGATTGGTCCGTGCTCAATTCACGATCCGGCCGCGGCAAAAGAGTACGCGGCCCGCCTGCTTACCCTGCGTGAAGAGCTAAAGGATGAGCTGGAAATCGTGATGCGCGTCTACTTCGAAAAGCCGCGTACCACGGTCGGCTGGAAGGGGTTAATTAACGACCCGCACATGGATAACAGCTTCCAGATTAACGACGGCCTGCGCATTGCGCGCAAGCTGCTGCTGGAAATTAACGACAGCGGCCTTCCGGCGGCCGGTGAGTTCCTGGACATGATTACGCCACAGTACCTGGCGGACCTGATGAGCTGGGGCGCAATCGGCGCGCGCACCACGGAATCTCAGGTACACCGCGAGCTGGCGTCCGGCCTCTCCTGCCCGGTTGGCTTCAAAAACGGCACCGACGGCACCATCAAGGTGGCGATTGACGCCATCAACGCGGCGGGCGCGCCGCACTGCTTCCTCTCCGTGACCAAGTGGGGCCATTCTGCCATTGTGAACACCAGCGGGAACGGCGACTGCCACATCATCCTGCGCGGCGGCAAAGAGCCGAACTACAGCGCAAAACACGTCGCGGAAGTGAAAGCAGGGCTGGAAAAAGCCGGTCTCGCGGCGCAGGTGATGATCGACTTCAGCCACGCCAACTCCAGCAAGCAGTTCAAAAAGCAGATGGACGTGGGTACGGACGTTTGCCAGCAAATTGCCGGCGGGGAAAAGGCGGTCATCGGCGTGATGATTGAAAGCCATCTGGTGGAAGGTAACCAGAACCTGGAAGGCAGCGAGCCGCTGGTCTACGGTAAGAGCGTTACCGACGCCTGCATCGGCTGGGACGATACCGACAGCCTGCTGCGCCAGCTGGCGAACGCGGTAAAAGCGCGTCGCGGCTAGGGCTGCTGCGGGAAATAAAAAAGCGCGGAAGGCTCCGCGCTTTTTTTATGCCTGCGAAAATTACTTCGCTTTACCCTGGTTCGCTACCGCCGCCGCTTTCGCTGCGATCTCGTCGGCGTTACCCAGATAGTAATGTTTGATTGGCTTGAAGTTTTCGTCGAACTCATACACCAGCGGTACGCCGGTTGGGATGTTCAGTTCGAGGATTTCGTCTTCACCCATGTTGTCCAGGTATTTCACCAGCGCGCGCAGGGAGTTACCGTGAGCGGCGATGATAACGCGCTCGCCGCTTTTCAGGCGTGGCAGAATGGTTTCGTTCCAGTAAGGCACAACGCGGTCGATGGTCAGCGCCAGGCTCTCGGTCGTTGGCAGCTCGGCGTCGGTGAGCTTCGCGTAGCGCGGATCGTGGCCCGGGTAGCGCTCGTCGTCTTTGGTCAGCTCTGGCGGGGTCACCGCAAAGCCGCGACGCCACTGTTTAACCTGCTCGTCACCGTATTTTTCAGCGGTTTCGGCTTTGTTCAGGCCCTGCAGCGCGCCGTAGTGGCGCTCGTTCAGTTTCCAGGATTTTTCAACCGGCAGCCATGCCTGATCCAGCTCGTCCAGCACGTTCCACAGGGTGTGGATGGCACGTTTCAGCACGGAGGTGTAAGCAAAATCAAAGCTGAAGCCTTCAGCCTTCAGCAGTTTGCCCGCTGCTTTTGCTTCGCTCACGCCTTTCTCGGACAGATCAACGTCGTACCAACCGGTGAAGCGGTTTTCGTTGTTCCACTGGCTTTCGCCGTGGCGCACCAGTACCAGCTTAGTAATAGCCATCTCTTACTCCTCAAGCATTTTTAGAATGATAACAATTCTCATTATATTGCCGTGACGGTGCCAGCGGCAACGCTTACCCCTAACCATAGCGAAAATAGTTCCTGAGTGTAAGGTGCTTGTGAATCCAGGGTTATGATTTTGTCTGCGATCGGCGCTATTTTCAGCAGGGCGAGCAGAAAAAAAGCCCTCGCGATGAGGGCCTGGTTTTTATGCCGGATGACGCTTCGCTATTCGGCCCGCGGAATGAAATGATACTCGGTGACGCTCACGTACTCTTCGCCCGGGCGCAGCACGCAGTCCGGCTGCGGCCATTCCGGGTGATTTGGGCTGTCCGGGAGAAACTCGCTTTCCAGCGCGATGCCCTGCCAGTCGCTGTACTCGTCGTGCTCGCGGGCAATCGTACCGCCGAGATAATTCCCGGAGTAAAACTGCAGGGCAGGAGCCGTGGTGTAGACCGTCATCTGCAGCTTCTCATCGGCAGACCAGACGTGCGCGGCAGGCGCGGAGAGATCGCCTTTCGCCTGCAGCAGGAAGGCGTGGTCGTAGCCCTTCATTTTGCGCTGATCGTCGTCGCTCAGGAAATCCTGGGCGATAGGTTTTGCGCTGCGGAAATCAAAGCTGCTGCCGCTGACCGATTTTAGCCCCTGATAAGGAATGCCCGTCTCGTCCACCGGCAGGTAGGCGTCGGCCAGAATCTGCAGCTTGTGGTTACGCACGTCGCACTGGCTGCCGTCGAGGTTGAAGTACGCGTGGTTGGTCAGATTAACCGGGCACGGCCTGTCGACCTTCGCGCGGTATTCAATGCGAATGCGGTTATCTTCGCTCAGCGCAAAGCATGCGGTCGCGGTAAGGTTGCCCGGATATCCCTGATCGCCGTCGAGCGAATCGAGGGAGAAAATCACCTCGCCGTCGTTTTGCTGGACGATACGCCAGCGGCGCTTATCAAATCCTTCCGGCCCGCCGTGCAGCTGGTTTTCACCCTGGCTCGGCGTGAGGGCGTAGCTCACGCCGTCAAGCTCAAAGCGGCTGTTGGCGATGCGGTTGGCGTAGCGGCCAACGGACGCGCCGAGAAAAGCGGACTGCTCGATATACTGCTCCGGCGACGCGCAGCCGAGCAGGGTTTCACGCACGCTGCCGTCGGGCATCGGCACGCGTGCGGAAAGCAGCGTGGCGCCCCAGTCCATCAGGGTAACCACCATCCCCGCGCCGTTGCGCAGGGTTAACAGGCGATACGGCAGTCCGTCCGGTGCGAGGGTAGGCGTTTCGTTTAGCACTGTCCGGCTCCTTGTGATGCTTTGCAAACGTAGAAGGTTTCTTTGATACCGGTTTTGGCCTCGTACTGTTTCGCCACCGCATCCTGAACGGCGGGAACCAGCTCTTCCGGCACCAGCGCCACGATGCAGCCGCCGAAGCCGCCGCCGGTCATGCGCACGCCGCCTTTCTCGCCGATGGTCGCTTTGACAATTTCAACCAGGGTATCGATTTGCGGAACGGTGATTTCAAAATCATCGCGCATCGAGGCGTGGGATTCCGCCATCAGCTCGCCCATGCGTTTGAGATCGCCTTTTGCCAGCGCGGACGCGGCTTCAACGGTACGGGCATTCTCCGTCAGCACGTGACGAACGCGCTTCGCCACAACCGGATCCAGCTCGTGCGCCACCTTGTTAAATTCATCAAGCGAGACGTCGCGCAGGGCGGGCTGCTGGAAGAAGCGCGCGCCGGTTTCGCACTGCTGGCGGCGGGTGTTGTACTCGCTGCCCACCAGCGTGCGCTTGAAGTTGCTGTTGATGATAATGACGGCAGCGCCCTTCGGCAGCGGAACGGCCCTGGTGCCAAGCGTACGGCAGTCAACCAGCAGCGCGTGCTCTTTCTTACCCAGCGCGGAGATCAGCTGGTCCATAATGCCGCAGTTGCAGCCCACGAACTGGTTTTCCGCTTCCTGGCCGTTCAGCGCGATCTGCGCCCCGTCCAGCGGCAGATGATACAGCTGCTGGAACACGGTGCCGACGGCAACTTCTAAAGAGGCGGACGAACTCAGGCCCGCGCCCTGCGGCACGTTGCCGCTGATAACCAGGTCTGCGCCGCCGAAGTTCTTGTTACGCTTTTGCAGGTGTTTCACCACGCCGCGCACGTAGTTAGACCACTGCTGGTCGGCGTGGGTCACGATCGGCGCGTCGAGCGAAAATTCGTCGATTTCGTTGTCGTAATCCGCCGCAATGACGCGGACGTTGCGGTCGTCGCGCTTTGCACAGCTGATGACCGTCTGGTAATCAATGGCGCAGGGCAGCACAAAGCCGTCGTTATAGTCGGTGTGTTCACCAATCAGGTTAACGCGGCCGGGGGCCTGAATGACGTGGGTGGCAGGGTAGCCGAATTTTTCAGCAAACAGGGATTGTGTTTTCTCTTTCAGACTCATTTATTAGGCTCCTGATTCGCGATAGTGGACGTCGCTGACGGCGCGCAGACGCTCTGCGGCCTGTTCTGCCGTCAGGTCGCGCTGGGTTTCCGCCAGCATTTCGTAGCCCACCATAAATTTACGCACCGTTGCCGAACGCAGCAGCGGCGGATAGAAATGGGCGTGCAGCTGCCAGTGCTGATTCTCTTCACCGTTGAACGGCGCGCCGTGCCAGCCCATGGAGTAGGGGAAAGAGCACTGGAAAAGGTTGTCATAGCGGCTGGTCAGCTTTTTCAGCGCCAGCGCCAGATCGTCGCGCTGCGCGTCGCTGAGATCGGTAATGCGCTTCACGTGCGCCTTCGGCAGCAGCAGCGTTTCAAACGGCCAGGCCGCCCAGTAGGGCACCACGGCAAGCCAGTGCTCGGTTTCAACAACCGTACGGCTGCCGTCGGCCAGCTCGCGCCGGGTGTAATCCACCAGCATCGGCGAGCCGTTTTCCGCGAAGTACGCTTTTTGCAGGCGGTCTTCGCGTTCGGCTTCGTTAGGCAGGAAGCTGTTCGCCCAGATTTGACCGTGCGGGTGCGGGTTGGAGCAGCCCATCGCCGCGCCTTTGTTCTCAAACACCTGCACCCACGGGTAGCTCTGGCCCAGCTCCGCCGTTTGCGCCTGCCAGGTGCTGACCACCTCCTTCAGCGCGTCGACGCTCAGCTCCGGCAGCGTTTTGCTGTGGTCCGGCGAGAAGCAGATCACGCGGCTGGTGCCGCGCGCGCTTTCGCAGCGCATCAGCGGGTCGTCGCTTTGCGGCGCGTCCGGCGTGTCCGTCATCAGCGCGGCAAAATCGTTGGTGAAAACGTAGGTGCCTTTGTAGTCCGGGTTAACGTCACCGGTGACGCGCGTGTTGCCCGGGCAGAGGAAGCAGTCCGGATCGTGCTGCGGCAGCGTCTGTTTTGCAGGCGTCTCCTGCGCCCCCTGCCAGGGGCGCTTGGCGCGATGCGGAGAAACTAAAATCCATTGCCCGCTAAGCGGGTTAAAGCGACGATGCGGGTGATCGACGGGGTTGAATTGCGTCATGACGGATCCTTAGTCCGGATAGCCCTGAGGATGGCGAGACTGCCAGTGCCAGGTATCCTGCGCCATCTCGTCCAGCGTACGGGTGACGCGCCAGTTCAGCTCTTTATCCGCTTTGGTCGCATCGGCCCAGTACGCCGGAAGGTCGCCATCGCGGCGCGGCGCAAAGTGGTAGTTCACCGGCTTGCCGCAGGCTTTGCTGAAGGCGTTTACGACGTCCAGCACGCTGCTGCCAACACCGGCACCAAGATTGTAAATGTGTACGCCAGGCTTGTCCGCCAGCTGCTGCATCGCCGCGACGTGGCCGTCGGCCAAATCCATCACGTGGATGTAGTCGCGCACGCCGGTGCCGTCTTCGGTGGGATAATCGTTGCCGAAAATAGCCAGCGACTCGCGGCGGCCCACGGCCACCTGCGCGATGTACGGCATCAGGTTGTTCGGGATGCCCTGCGGATCTTCGCCCATATCGCCTGACGGATGTGCGCCAACCGGGTTGAAGTAGCGCAGCAGCGCGATGCTCCATTCAGGCTGGGCTTTTTGCAGATCGGTCAGGATTTGCTCTACCATCAGCTTGCTCTTGCCGTAGGGGCTTTGCGGCGTGCCGGTCGGGAAGCTTTCGACGTAAGGAATTTTGGGCTGATCGCCGTAGACGGTGGCGGAAGAGCTGAAGATAAAGTTTTTGACGTTTGCCGCGCGCATTGCGGAGATCAGGCGCAGCGTCCCGTTCACGTTGTTGTCATAATACTCAAGCGGCTTAGCTACCGACTCGCCGACCGCCTTCAGGCCCGCGAAGTGGATCACCGCCTCAATAGCGTGGTCGTGAAGGATTTCGGTCATCAACGCTTCGTTGCGAATGTCGCCTTCGACGAAGGTCGGTTGCTTACCGCCAAGACGTTCAATCACAGGCAGCACGCTGCGCTTACTGTTGCACAGGTTGTCGAGAATAATGACATCGTGACCGTTTTTCAGCAGCTGAACGCAGGTATGACTACCAATGTAACCGCTACCACCTGTTACCAGAACTCGCATTTTTCGCTCCATTGGGCTTATGGTATGTATTAACCATAGCATAACAGAGTCGTCAAAAGTGTGACATGGGATAAAATAGTGGAATCGTTTACATCGCTTCGCAAATCGCATTTCAGATTGCCAGGAAGCGTTGTGGATCAAGGGGATAGGGATGCAATGCTGCAGGTTGTCTGAAAAGCGGAGGGCGGCGCCCTCCACGGGTCAATCGATTTTGCTTAATAGATAGCGGTAGCGCTCGCCGTCGGGCACGAACTCCAGCCGATGGGTAATGCAGGAAGGCGCGTCTTCCGCATGGTGAGAAACAAACAGCAGCTGGGTTTCCCCTTCGCCGATCAGCACGTCAACAAAGCGGCGGATCAGCTGGCGGTTCAGCGGGTCCAGCCCCTGAAGCGGCTCGTCCAGAATCAGCAGCGTCGGATGTTTTACCAGCGCGCGAACGATCAGCGCCAGCCGCTGCTGGCCCCAGGAGAGGCTGTGGAACGGCGCGTCCGCGACACGGCCGTCCATACCCAGAATATCCAGCCACCGCTGCGCCAGCTTCTGCTGCTTATCCGAAACCGCCTGATAAATACCGATGGAGTCGAAATAGCCGGACAAAATGACGTTGCGCACCGTGGTGCTGACGCGGTAGTCCAGATGCAGGCTGCTGCTGACGTAGCCAATGTGTTTTTTGATATCCCAGATGGTTTCGCCGCTGCCGCGACGGCGGCCAAACAGCGTCAGGTCGTTGCTGTAGCCCTGCGGATGATCGCCGGTAATCAGGCTGAGCAGGGTGGATTTTCCCGCGCCGTTAGGGCCAACGATTTGCCAGTGCTCGCCGGGGTTCACCGTCCAGCTCAGCGTATTCAGAATGGGTCGATCGTCATAGGAGACCACGCCGTCGCGCAGCACGATGCGCGGCCGGCTGGGATCGAGCCCGTGGCGGGCAGACGGCGCGTCCGGCTCGGGGAGCGTTATGCCGTCCAGCCGTTCGCTGTGCGCCAGCTGGGCAATCAGCGCCTGCTGGAGCAGGGCGTTTTTTTCACCGACCTCGGTCAGGCTGCAGTCCGCCAGCACCCCCGCGTGCTGTACGAAGGCGGGGATCTCATCGAAGCGGTTGAGCACCAGCACGAGGGTAAGGCCCTGCTGGTTAAGCGTTTCTAACAGGGACGCCAGCTGGGCGCGGGACTGCACGTCCAGCCCGTCAAAAGGTTCATCCAGAATAAGAAGCTCCGGCTGGCCCATCAGCGCCTGGCAGAGCAGCGTTTTTCGCGTTTCGCCGGTAGAAAGGTACTTAAAGCGCCTGTCGAGCAGGGCGGTAATGCCAAACTGCTCCGCCAGCTGGCGGCAGCGAGCGGGATCGTTGATTTCATCCTGAATAATCTCGGCGGTGGTGCGGCCGGTGTCTTCTTCGCCAGGGCTGAGCAAATCGGTATTGTTGCGCTGCCACTCGTCGCTGACCAGCTTTTGCAGCTGTTCGAAGGAGAGGCGCGTAACGCGGGAAAAGCCGCACCGGCGCTCGCCTTTCAGCGGGGTAAGCTCTCCGGCCAGCGCGCGGGCCAGCGCCGATTTTCCGCTGCCGTTGGTGCCGACGAAGGCCCAGCTTTCGCCCGCGCGCAGCGTTAATTCTGCAAGGGTCAGCGTTCGGGTATCGCTAAGACGAAACGTGCCTTGCGAAATATGCAATGATGACATGATCTATCCCATTTTTTGCAGCAAAGAACATCAGGAATAATCACTGTCGGCGCGATTGTCAATGCGCTCAGCATAATGTGGCAAGAATGACCCGATCGGCATTGAAATATGCGGTCACCACCGCGCCTTCTGCCAGTTCGCTCGCCTCGCTTGCCGGCACCGTCGCGCAAAGCGTTTGCCCGTCCGGCAGCGTCATCAGCACTTCGCACTGCTCCGCGCCGCGCTCAATGTGGCTAATCGCCCCGCGCAGCTGGTTATCGGCCTCGCCCGCGCGCTCGGGCTGAAGGGTGATGTTGACCCAGGGCGCTTTCAGCAGCACCAGCACCTCTTTGCCCTCATCAAGGCCCAGGCGCTCGCCACTTTGCGCGGTGATGGCGGCCTTCAGGCGGGTGGTGCCGTCGGCCAGCAGGATGTCGATATGCTGCTGCACCTGGGAATTGTCGCGGGCGGTGACGGTGCCAAACCACTGGTTGCGCGCGCTGGTCTGCAGGGAGAAGCGGGAGATGGCGCCCAGCAGGCTGTCCAGCGGGATATTGTCGTCATCGCTGAGCACGTCAAAGGCCTTCTGCTGGATCTGCGCCAGCAGATCGTAGAGCTGAATCAGGCGCTGGCCGTAGCGTGTCAGCACCGCGCCGCCGCCGCCTTTGCCGCCGGTCGCACGGTCGACCAGCGTGTGTTCGCTCAGGGTGTTCATCTCGTTGATGGCATCCCACGCGCTTTTGTAGCTGATGCCGGCGTTTTTCGCCCCCTGGCTAATTGAGCCGGTTTGTTCTATCTGTTTAAGCAGGGCAATGCGTCGCGGATCGGCGAAAAGCTTCTGCTGAAGGCGTAACGTGAGGAGAATTTCGGCCTGCATAACGGTGTCCTGGCAAAAAGCCTATTGTGACCCAAATGACCGCAGGCGCAAAGCGCACCGCACAAAAGGGGATGTTTTTATTACGTTTCAGGGTAGAATACGCCCTTCACACTATCTGGAGAAAACCATGTTAGAGTTGTTGAAAAGTCTGGTATTCGCAGTGATCATGGTGCCAGTCGTGATGGCTATCATCCTCGGTGCCATCTACGGCCTGGGTGAAGTGTTCAACCTGTTTTCGAACATTGGTCACCGCGACCAGCCTAAAAAGCAGCAATAATTCCCTACAAAACGCCCGGCTCGTCCGGGCGTTTTGCTTCTTAAGTTTTTTCTCCCCTCGCCGATAGTATTCTTAGTTCCGCCCGTTACTCATTAATCGGTACGATTAAACGCTGGGATGTCCTTGAAATAACCGTTATATTTAGGCGTATATAACGTAACGCACAGGAGCATCAAATGGCACGTACATGGGTACGCCTCTTCGCCGGGGCAACGCTGACATTCACTTTAGCCGGGCACGCGCTGGCGGATGAAGGTAAAATCACGGTCTTTGCCGCCGCGTCGCTGACAAACGCCATGCAGGACATCGCCGCCGTTTACAAGAAAGAGAAGAACGTCGAGGTGGTCTCCTCGTTTGCCTCGTCTTCAACCCTGGCGCGCCAGATTGAAGCGGGGGCGCCGGCCGATCTGTTCATCTCTGCCGACCAGAAGTGGATGGATTACGCGGCGGACAAAAAATCGGTTGATACGGCAACGCGCGAAACGCTGCTGGGCAACAGCCTGGTGGTCGTTGCGCCGAAAAGCAGCGCGCAGGCTGATATCGCCATCAACAAGCAAACTAACTGGATCGGCCTGCTGAACGGCGGACGTCTGGCGGTTGGCGATCCGGAACACGTTCCGGCGGGTATCTACGCGAAAGAAGCGCTGCAAAAGCTCGGCGCGTGGGAAACCTTATCGCCTAAGCTGGCTCCGGCCGAGGACGTGCGCGGCGCGCTGGCGCTGGTTGAGCGTAACGAGGCTCCGCTGGGCATTGTGTACGGCTCCGACGCCGTTGCCAGCAAAGGGGTTAAAGTGGTCGGGACGTTCCCGGAAGATTCCCACAAAAAAGTGGAATACCCTGTGGCGATTGTTGATGGACATAAAAATGCGGCGGTGACGGCCTTCTATGATTATCTGAAAGGGCCAGAAGCGTCTGCAATCTTTAAACGTTACGGATTTACGACTCACGAATGATATTGACCGATCCCGAATGGCAGGCAGTACTGCTGAGCCTTAAAGTCTCTTCCCTGGCCGTCGCAGTGAGTTTGCCCTTTGGGATCTTTTTTGCCTGGCTGCTGGTTCGCTGTCGGTTTCCGGGCAAAGCCCTTCTGGACAGCGTGCTTCACCTCCCGCTGGTTTTACCGCCCGTTGTGGTCGGCTATCTGCTGCTCATCTCCATGGGGCGGCGCGGCTTCATCGGCGAAAAGCTCTATGACTGGTTCGGCCTGACGTTCGCCTTCAGCTGGCGCGGCGCGGTGCTGGCCGCGGCGGTAATGTCGTTCCCGCTGATGGTGCGCGCCATTCGCCTGGCGCTGGAAGGCGTGGACATCAAGCTCGAACAGGCGGCCCGCACGCTGGGCGCAGGGCGCTGGCGGGTGTTTTTCACCATCACGCTCCCGCTGACGCTGCCGGGCATCATCGTTGGCACGGTGCTCGCCTTTGCCCGCTCGCTCGGGGAATTTGGCGCGACCATTACCTTCGTTTCCAACATTCCCGGCGAAACGCGAACCATCCCGTCGGCAATGTATACCCTGATTCAAACGCCGGGCGGCGAGGGCGCGGCGGCGCGGCTGTGCATTATCTCCATCGTGCTGGCGCTGATCTCGCTGCTGGTCTCTGAATGGCTGGCGCGCCTGAGCCGTGAACGGATGGGGAAATAACGATGCTGGAACTTAATTTCACCCAGACGCTGGGCAACCATTGCCTGACAATTAACGAAACGCTGCCCGCCAGCGGGATCACGGCCATTTTTGGCGTGTCTGGCGCGGGAAAAACCTCGCTCATCAACGCCATTAGCGGCCTGACGCGCCCGCAGGCGGGGCGCATCGTTCTGAACAACCGCGTGCTAAGCGACGTGGAGAAGAAGGTTTATCTTTCGCCGGACAAGCGCCGCATTGGCTATGTGTTCCAGGACGCGCGCCTGTTTCCGCACTACAGCGTGCGCGGCAACCTGCGCTACGGCATGGCGAAAAGCATGGCCGGTCAGTTTGACAAGCTGGTGGCGCTGCTGGGGATCGACCCTCTGCTCGAGCGGCTGCCGTCCTCCCTTTCCGGCGGTGAAAAGCAGCGCGTGGCGATTGGCCGCGCGCTGTTGACCGCGCCGGAGCTGCTGCTGCTGGACGAGCCGCTGGCCTCGCTTGATATTCCCCGCAAGCGCGAGCTGCTGCCGTACCTCCAGCGTCTGGCCCGCGAGATCAATATTCCGATGCTCTACGTCAGCCATTCGCTGGATGAAATTCTGCACCTCGCGGACAACGTGCTGGTGCTCGAAGAGGGCAGCGTGAAGGCGTTCGGCAAACTGGAAGAGGTCTGGGGCAGCAGCGTGATGCACCCGTGGCTGCCGAAGGATCAGCAGAGCAGCATTCTGAAAGTTAGCGTGCTTGAGCACCATCCGCACTACGCGATGACCGCGCTGGCGCTCGGCGATCAGCATCTGTGGGTGAACAGGATTGACGAGCCGCTGCATTCGGCGCTGCGCATCCGCATTCAGGCGTCGGACGTCTCTCTGGTGCTTCAGCCGCCGGTACAAACCAGCATTCGCAACGTGCTGCGCGCCAGGGTGGCGGAATGCTTCGACAACAACGGGCAGGTAGACGTGCAGCTGGAGGTTGGGGTCAAGACGCTCTGGGCGCGCATCAGCCCGTGGGCCAGGGACGAGCTGAATATCAAACCCGGCCAGTGGCTTTACGCGCAGATTAAGAGCGTCTCGATAACCACCTGATTACAGCAGGCGGGTATAAATGAACTGCGCGATGCTGTCGGCGGTGTTATCGCCAATCACCACGTCAGCGCGCGCTTTCACCGCGTCGTCGGCATTGCCCATCGCCACGCCCGTTCCGGCGGCTTCGAGCATGCTGATGTCGTTGTAGTTGTCCCCAAAGGCGATAACGTCCTGCATCGACCCTCCCTGAGACTCAACGAACTGCGTCAGGCGCTTGCCCTTGCTGTTGCCTTTGCGGGCAATATCCACCTGATCGTGCCAGGACCATTCGCACTCCAGGCCCAGCGTCTGCTCGACGTGCTTCGCGAAAGTATTCAGCTTCGCGGTGTCTTCGTCCGTCAGGGCAAATTTCCAGATCGCATCCACGTCCCGGGCCGCCTGGCGCAGGGAGGAGACCTGGGTAAAGACCGGACGCTGCGCTTCCGGCAGGGAAAGCGCCCAGTTGCTGGTGCGGATCACGTGGCCGGTCGGGCGCTCGTACACCATCGCTTTGTCGACGTACATCAGGCCGTGAACGTCGTGCTCATCCAGCAAATCAATTAGTTGAAGCGCCTGCGTGACGGGGAGCGGATCGGAATCCAGAACCTTTTTTGCCTGATAATCATACAAATAGGTGCCGTTGCAGCAAATTGCAGGTGTATCTAACGCCAGTGCCTGATAAAAAGGATGAATGGCAACGTGATGTCGACCCGTGACGATCAGGAGCTGATATCCCGCTTCTTTTGCACGCTTTAGCGCTTCAAGAGAAGAGGGGAGAAGGGTTTTCTGAGGGGTAAGCAGTGTTCCGTCTAAATCCAGTGCAATCACACGCGAGGTCATTTGTTCATCCGGGTTAATGTTGAATTTTAGGTTTCAGGGGATGTTACACCCAGAGTAAATGGCTGCACAATTCCTGGCTAAAATTCAGCATTCACCGTTAAAAATAATCACTTTCACGCGCAGTAAGGAAAGGAGTATTCATGAAACAAACCGTTTACACCGCCAGCCCGGAAAGCCAGCAGATCCACGTCTGGCGCCTGAATGCCGAAGGTTCGCTCACGCTGGTTCAGGTTGTTGATGTTCCCGGGCAGGTTCAGCCGATGGTTATCAGCCCGGATAAACGTTTCCTGTACGTGGGGGTACGCCCGGAGTTTCGCGTGCTGGCCTACCGCATCTCCCCGGACGACGGCGCGCTGACCTACGCCGCGGAAGCGCCGCTGCCGGGAAGCCCAACCCATGTCTCCACCGACCGCCGGGGCAACTTTGTCTTTAGCGGCTCCTACAACGCCGGCTGCGTCAGCGTGACCCGCCTTGTCGACGGTATTCCGGTTGAGACGGTCGACGTGGTGGAAGGGCTGGAAGGCTGCCACTCTGCCAATATCTCCCCGGATAACCGCACGCTGTGGGTGCCCGCGCTCAAGCAGGACCGCATCTGCCTGTTTACCCTGAGCGACGACGGCCACCTGGTGGCGCAAACCCCGGCGGAAGTGACCACCGTTGAGGGCGCGGGACCGCGCCATATGGTCTTCCACCCCAACCAGCAGTACGCCTACGTGGTGAATGAACTGAACAGCTCGGTCGACGTGTGGGAGCTGAAAGATCCTAACGGCCAGATCGAGTGCGTGCAGACGCTGGACATGATGCCGTCTGACTTCTCCGACACCCGCTGGGCGGCGGATATCCACATCACGCCGAACGGCCGCCATCTGTACACCTGCGACCGCACCTCCAGCCTGATCACCGTGTTCAGCGTCTCCGAAGACGGCAGCGTGCTGGCGGTTGAAGGCTTCCAGCCGACGGAAACCCAGCCGCGCGGCTTCAACGTCGACCACAGCGGGAAATTCCTGATCGCGGCGGGGCAGAAATCCCACCACGTTGCGCTGTACGAAATAAAGGGCGCGCAGGGCCTGCTGGAAGAGAAGGGGCGCTACGCCGTCGGCCAGGGGCCAATGTGGGTGGTGGTTAACGCGCACTGAGTGGCCTAAAACAAAAAACCTCGCCATCGCGAGGTTTTTTTATGCCTGTAGGCCGGGTAAGGCGAAGCCGCCACCCGGCAAATCAGCTTACTGCTTCGGCTCTGCAACCACTTTGCTGCCTAAACCGCGGTTGTTGTATTCCCACATGCGGTTGAAGTTAGCGTCGTTGAGGTTGCGCTGGACGTTATCTTTGTCATCCACCGTGCCGGTGTTGCCGGAGAACGGACGCTTGGAGATGGCGGCATCGGCCCACGGTTTTGCCGTGTTGAAGCCTTCGTTAATGACGCTGTCGCGAATAACGACCTGGCCGTTGGTGGCAGAATCCACGTCCAGCGAGCGGCCCAGCTGTGCAACGTTGTCACCCGCCGCGTTGAAGCGGCTGTTCACGGCGAGGAAGCCGTAGAACAGGTTGGACTGCGTTGCCGGAGCGAACACGTAGCCCTCCTGCTGGGTGCGGGAGTTCACCACGCGGAAATCGGTGTTATCAAACACCACCGCGCCGCGGCCGGACACCAGGTCAACGTCGCCCTCAACGTAGCTGTTGGTCACCAGCGTGCGGGTCAGACGGTTGTTCTGCAGCGCGTTCTGCACGCCGCTGTTGGTCACGAAGAACGTATTCTGGCGGCCCAGAATGTTCACGTTGTTGATCTGCACCTTGTCGCCGTCGCTGCGCAGGGCCACGGCCTGATGGTTGCCCGCGTCAACGCTGTCGCCCAGGGTATTCTGGATGGTCAGGTTTTGCATCTGCAGGCCGTTATTCTGGGACCAGAACACCGCGGAGCACATCACGCCTACCGTTGCGTTACGCTTGCTCTGGCAGTTGTCGAACATATACCACGCCGGTTTGCCCGGCATGTATTTACCGGCCGGGTTCACCAGATGACGCCAGGTGTTGGTGTCGATCTCGGAATCAATCGCCAGGCCAATCTTCACGTCGATCGCCTTTTCGCCCACGCCGTAAAGGGTAATGCTGCCCGGCGCGGCCGGAACGTACACGGTGCCTTCGTATTCACCCGGCAGGATCGCGATGTACTGACGCGATGCGCTGTGCCTGGTGATGGCTGCATCTACCGCCGCCTGAATCGAGGTGTGCGTCACGCCCTGCGCGCCTGCCGGGCCAACCACGAAGTCAGGCTGCTTCGGCAGGTTAATAGAAGAAGGGGTCCACGGCGCGGCGTTAGGATCCATCGCCGTAAAGTAGTGCGCCTGCGTGAAGTTTTTCGCTTCACCCGCGGATAAGATCGGGCGTGAGGCGGTGCCCGGCGCAACCTGCTCGGAAGGCAGCTGGTCCGGAGGTGTTGAGCTGCATGCAGATAACGTCGCGCCAAAGGCGAACGCCAACGCCAGACGGGAAATCCTGGAAATAGTCAAGGTAAAGCTCCTGGGTATGCAAGTCTTAACGGTATTGCCGAAATAGCCTGCTTTTTTATACTAAGTTGAGCGAAACGGGAAGATAAAAAGGGTAAAAGTTGCATTTTTCGCCGACGTGCGGGCGGAAGTCATCACAAATAAATAACATTTTCTACAAAGGCGGTTGACACAGCGCCGTAGATGAAAATAAATGTCTATACAACTCATGACAAGTGGATGGCCCGATGCAGCAGCTTCAACCCGACGACGTAGTATGGCGCAACGCCCGGCTGGCAACGATGGATCCTGACCAGACGGCCCCCTACGGAATAATGGAAGAGTGCGCCCTCGTCGTGCGCGGCCAGCACATTTTGGCCGTCGTACCCGAAGCGGAACTCCCGCCCGCGCACCGCAACATCGTCGATCTTGAAGGACGGCTGGTGACTCCCGGGCTTATCGACTGCCATACCCACCTGGTCTTTGGCGGCGATCGCGCCTCGGAGTGGGAGCAGCGCCTGAACGGCGTCTCCTATAAGACGATCGGCGAGCGGGGCGGCGGAATCAATGCCACCGTGACCGCCACCCGCAGCAGCACGCCGGAAGCCCTGCTCGCGCTGGCGCAGCAGCGCCTTCAGCGCCTGATGAGCGAGGGCGTCACCACCATTGAAATCAAGTCGGGATACGGCCTGAACGCTGAGGCTGAAACGAAAATGCTGCAGGTGGCGCAGCGCCTCGCCCGGAATAATCCCGTTGAGGTTTGCCCGACGCTGCTGGCCGCCCACGCCGTGCCCGGCGAGTACCGTCACGATCCTGACGCCTATCTGACGCTGGTGTGCGAGGAGATACTGCCCGCGCTCTGGCAGGAGGGGTTATTCGAGGCCGTCGACGTGTTTTGCGAGAACGTGGGCTTCACCCCCGCGCAGACCGAGCGCCTGTTTCAGGCCGCTACCGCGCGGGGCATTCCGGTAAAAGGGCACGTCGAACAGCTTTCGAACCTCGGGGGCGCCGCGCTGGTGAGCCGCTATAGCGGGCTGTCGGCGGATCATATTGAGTATCTCGACGACGTTGGCGTGCGCGCGATGGCGCAGCACGGCACGGTGGCGGTGCTGCTGCCCGGCGCGTTCTATTTCCTGCAGGAGCGCCAGCGCCCGCCGGTGGAGGCGCTCAGAAAACGGGGCGTGCCGATGGCCGTCGCCACCGACTACAACCCCGGCACCAGCCCGTTTGCCAGCCTCCATCTGGCGATGAACATGGCCTGCGTCCAGTTTGGCCTCACGCCGGAAGAGGCCTGGGCAGGCGTGACCCGGCACGCCGCGCGGGCGCTGGGGCGCGGGGCAACCCACGGGCAGCTTAAGGCCGGCTTCGTCGCCGATTTCATCGTCTGGGACGCGCAGCACCCGGTGGAAATGGTGTACGAGCCGGGCCGTAACCCGCTGCATCAACGCGTATTTCGGGGGACAAAAGCATGACGCTATGGCGGCCGGTTGCGGCAGAGGTCTGGCAGGGGCGCGACGACAGCGCCGAGGCCAGCAGCGCAAAACGCATTTTCCAGACGATAGGCCAGGCTGAGGCCTTCGCGCCCGCCTCGTCAGGCATCGCCCTGATGGGGTTTGAGTGCGATGAAGGGGTATCGCGCAACCGCGGCAGGCCCGGCGCGGCCCAGGCGCCCGACGCGCTGCGCGGGGCGCTGGCGAATATGGCCAGCCATCAGGGGCACGAGCGCCTGACGGACATGGGGTCTGTTTACGTCATCAACCACGATCTTGAAGCCGCGCAGCAGGCGCTGAGCGACGCGGTGGTCGCGTGCCAGCGGTCCGGCATGCGAACCCTTATTTTGGGCGGCGGGCACGAAACCGCCTGGGCCCACGGGCGCGGCGTGCTGGACGCCTTTCCCGGCGAGCGCGTGGCCATTATCAACCTCGACGCGCATCTCGACCTGCGCAAGGCCGAACGCGCCACCTCCGGCACGCCGTTTCGCCAGCTGGCGCAGCACTGCGCCGCCGCGAAGCGTGAGTTTCAGTACGCCTGCTTCGGCGTCAGCCGCGCGGCGAACACCCAGGCGCTGTGGGACGAGGCGGAGCGGCTTAACGTCACGCTGGTGGAAGACCTGCACTTCAGGCGCGACGCGCTCGCCGCGCTGGAAAAGGTGCTGGCGCAGGCCGATCGCGTTTACCTCACCATTGACCTGGACGTGCTGCCCGCAGGCGAAATGCCCGCGGTATCTGCGCCCGCGGCGTTAGGCATACCGGCGCTGGATTTGCTGCCCGTGATTGAGCAAATTTGTCGAAGCGGTAAACTCTCGGCGGCGGATTTGGTAGAGTTTAATCCGCACTACGACAGGGATGGACAAGGGGCGCGTCTTGCCGCTCGTTTGGCCTGGCAAATTGCTCACTGGTGGGCATAAAAATTACGTTCAGGAGTCACTATGTTTTCACGCTCACCGCAGCCCAGCCCGCCCGTGCCTTTTTATGAAAAGATCAAGCAGGCGATCAGCGAAAAAATCGCCTCCGGCACGCTTCGCCCGCACGACCGCATTCCGTCGGAAGCCGAACTGGTGGCGCAGTTTGGCTATAGCCGGATGACCGTCAACCGCGCCCTGCGCGAGCTGACGGACGAAGGGCTGCTGGTGCGCCTGCAGGGCGTCGGCACCTTTGTCGCCGAGCCGAAAGGGCAGTCCGCGCTGTTTGAAATCCGCAGCATTGCTGACGAAATTGCCTCGCGCAACCACCGGCACCGCTGCGAGGTGCTGGTGCTGGAAGAGACGCAGGCGAGCGCCGAGCAGGCCCTGGAGCTGAACGTTAAAGAGGGCACGCGGATTTTCCATTCGCTGATGATCCACTACGAGAACGACGTTCCGGTACAGATTGAAGACCGCTGCGTCAACGCCGCGCGCGTGCCGGAGTACCTCGAGCAGGATTACACCCAGACTACGCCGCACGCGTATCTTTCGCGCATCGCGCCGCTGACGGAAGGGGAGCACATCGTCGAGGCCGTACGGGCCGCGCCGCAGGAGTGCGACTGGCTGCGCGTGAAGGAGCACGATCCCTGCCTGCTGATCCGCCGCCGCACCTGGTCGTCTTCGGACATCATTTCCCACGCCAGGCTGCTGTTCCCGGGCAACCGCTACCGGCTGCAGGGCCACTTCATGTCATAAGCGTGAAAAGCGTGATAGCTAACGCAATATAACAAAATTGTATCTTTTTTGTTAAATCCTTCCTTGTGTGTGGTTGTCTATACAAGTATATCTATTTGTATCAACCGTCCCCTATGAGGAGCACACAATGTCGTCAGGTAAATACCGCCAGCAGGATATTCGCGCCCCGCGCGGCACTACGCTCACCGCGAAAAGCTGGCTCACCGAAGCGCCGCTGCGCATGTTGATGAACAACCTCGATCCTGACGTGGCGGAAAATCCCCACGAGCTGGTGGTCTACGGCGGCATCGGTCGCGCCGCGCGCAGCTGGGAATGCTATGACGCCATTGTTAACGCGCTAACCCATCTTGAAAGCGACGAAACCCTGCTGGTGCAGTCCGGCAAGCCGGTCGGCGTGTTCAAGACCCACGCAAACGCGCCGCGCGTGCTGATCGC
Organism: Enterobacter sp. KBR-315C3_2022; assembly: GCF_041399425.1. NCBI lineage: Bacteria > Pseudomonadati > Pseudomonadota > Gammaproteobacteria > Enterobacterales > Enterobacteriaceae > Enterobacter > Enterobacter sp. KBR-315C3_2022. The sequence goes on along the minus strand of NZ_JBGKEB010000008.1, from coordinate 16,145 downwards.
CAACTCCAACCTGGTGCCGCACTGGGCGACGTGGGAGCACTTCAACGAGCTGGACGCTAAGGGCCTGGCGATGTACGGCCAGATGACGGCGGGAAGCTGGATCTACATCGGCAGTCAGGGGATTGTGCAGGGCACTTATGAAACCTTCGTTGAGGCAGGCCGCCAGCACTACAATGGCTCGCTGAAAGGGCGCTGGGTGCTGACCGCAGGCCTCGGCGGCATGGGCGGCGCGCAGCCGCTGGCCGCCACGCTGGCGGGCGCCTGCTCGCTCAATATTGAGTGCCAGCAGAGCCGCATCGATTTCCGCCTGCGCACCCGCTACGTGGACGAGCAGGCGAACGACCTGGACGATGCGCTGGCGCGGATCAAAAAATACACCGGCGAGGGCAAAGCGGTGTCGATTGCCCTGTGCGGCAACGCCGCGGACGTTCTGCCGGAGCTGGTTGCCCGCGGCGTGCGCCCGGATCTGGTCACCGACCAGACCAGCGCCCACGATCCGCTGCACGGCTACCTGCCGAAAGGCTGGACGTGGGAAGCCTATCAGCAAAAAGCGGAAACCGACCCGGAGGGCACGGCGCTTGCCGCGAAACGTTCCATGGCGGAACACGTCTCCGCGATGCTGGCCTTCAGCCGGATGGGCATCCCGACCTTCGACTACGGCAACAACATTCGCCAGATGGCAAAAGAGATGGGCGTCTCCGATGCCTTTGACTTCCCCGGCTTCGTGCCCGCCTATATTCGCCCGCTGTTCTGCCGCGGCATCGGCCCGTTCCGCTGGGTTGCCCTGTCCGGCGACCCGGAAGATATCTATAAAACCGACGCGAAGGTGAAGGAGATCGTCGCCGACGACGAACACCTGCACCGCTGGCTGGACATGGCCCGCGAGCGCATCAACTTCCAGGGCCTGCCGGCGCGCATCTGCTGGGTTGGGCTGGCGTGGCGTCAAAAGCTTGGCCTGGCCTTTAACGAAATGGTGCGCAGCGGCGAAGTCTCCGCGCCGATCGTCATCGGCCGCGACCACCTGGACTCCGGCTCCGTGGCCAGCCCGAACCGCGAAACCGAAGCCATGCGCGACGGCTCCGATGCGGTCTCCGACTGGCCGCTGCTCAACGCCCTGCTGAACACCGCCAGCGGCGCAACCTGGGTATCTTTACACCACGGCGGCGGCGTGGGGATGGGCTTCTCCCAGCATTCGGGAATGGTCATCGTCTGCGACGGAACCGACGAGGCGGCGGCGCGCATCGCCCGCGTGCTGCACAACGACCCGGCCACCGGCGTGATGCGCCACGCGGATGCGGGCTACGAGATTGCGATTGAATGTGCCGAAGAGCAGGGGCTAAACCTGCCGATGGTCCCTGCCACACAAGGAAAGCATTGATGAACGCCTTAACACTCACTCCCGGCTCGCTGACGCTCACCCATCTGCGCGGCGTCTGGCGTCAGCCGGTCACCCTTTCGCTCGACGAAAGCGCCCATGCGGCGATTAACGACAGCGTCGCCTGCGTAGAGGCGATCGTTGCCGAAGGGCGCACCGCCTACGGCATTAACACCGGTTTTGGCCTGCTGGCGCAGACGCGCATCGCGACGCACGATCTCGAAAACCTGCAGCGCTCGCTGGTGCTGTCCCACGCGGCGGGCGTCGGCCAGCCGCTGGACGATGAGATTGTCCGCCTGATGATGGTGCTGAAAATCAACAGCCTGGCGCGCGGGTTTTCCGGCATTCGCCTGAGCGTGATCCAGGCGCTGATGGCGCTGGTCAATGCCAACGTCTATCCGTGGATCCCGGCGAAAGGCTCCGTCGGCGCGTCCGGCGACCTGGCCCCGCTGGCGCACATGTCGCTCCTGCTGCTCGGCGAAGGCAAAGCGCGCTGGCAGGGCACATGGCTGCCCGCCAAAGAGGCGCTGCAAAAGGCGGGATTGACGCCCATTACCCTGGCGGCGAAAGAGGGGCTGGCGCTGCTTAACGGCACCCAGGCGTCGACCGCCTTCGCGCTGCGCGGCCTGTTTGAGGCGGAAGATCTGTTTGCCTCGGCGGTGGCGTGCGGCGCACTCACTACCGAGGCGGTGCTGGGCTCGCGCCGTCCGTTCGATGCGCGCATCCACGCGGTGCGCGGTCAGCGCGGGCAGATTGACGCGGCGGCGATGTATCGCCATCTGCTGACCGACGCCAGCGAGATTGCCGACTCTCACCACAACTGTGAGAAGGTGCAGGATCCTTACTCGCTGCGCTGCCAGCCGCAGGTGATGGGCGCATGCCTGACGCAGCTGCGCCAGGCGGCGGAGGTGCTGCTGGTTGAAGCCAACGCGGTGTCCGACAACCCGCTGGTGTTCGCTCAGGAAAACGAGGTGGTGTCCGGCGGTAACTTCCACGCCGAGCCGGTGGCGATGGCGGCGGACAATATCGCGCTGGCGATTGCCGAAATCGGGGCGTTATCCGAACGGCGCATCGCGCTGATGATGGACAAACATATGTCCCAGCTGCCGCCGTTCCTGGTGCTCAACGGCGGGGTGAACTCCGGCTTTATGATTGCGCAGGTCACCGCGGCGGCGCTGGCGAGCGAGAATAAAGCGCTGTCGCACCCGCACAGCGTGGACAGCCTGCCGACCTCGGCCAACCAGGAGGATCACGTCTCGATGGCCCCGGCCGCCGGGCGTCGCCTGTGGGAAATGGCGTCGAATACCCGCGGCGTGCTGGCGGTGGAGTGGCTGGCGGCGTGCCAGGGGATTGACCTGCGCGAGGGGCTAAAATCCAGCCCGCTGCTGGAGCAGGCGCGCCACGCGCTGCGCGAGTACGTTGCGCACTACGACGACGACCGCTTCTTTGCGCCGGATATTGATAAGGCGATACAGCTTCTGGAAGAGGGACGGCTGGTGGGGCTGTTGCCGCCGGTGCTGTGATTGTGTGCCCGGTGGCGCTGCGCTTACCGGGCCTACGGGTGCGAAATGTAGGCCGGGTAAGGCGTAGCCGCCACCCGGCTTTTTTTATGAGTACATCGCCGTAATCGACGCGCTGCCCAGCGAATGGAAATGCACGTTAAACCCGACCATCGCGCCGCTGGCGCCTTCGTCTACCTCAATCTTCTCCACGTCCAGCGCGTGTACCGTAAAGATATAGCGGTGCGTTTCACTCTTCGGCGGTGCCGCGCCGCCGTAGCCCGCTTTGCCAAAGTCGGTGCGGGTCTGAATCGCGCCTTCCGGCAGCGCGACCAGGTCGGAGCCGGAGCCCTGCGGCAGCACGCGCGTGTCGGCGGGAAGGTTCGCAACGATCCAGTGCCACCAGCCGGAGCCGGTCGGCGCGTCCGGATCGTAGCAGGTCACCACGAAGCTTTTGGTTCCGGCCGGAACCTCGTCCCACGCCAGGTGCGGGGAGATATTATCCCCCTCGTAGCCCATGCCGTTGAACACGTGGCGCGCCGGCAGCTTTTCGCCGTCGCGCAGATCTTTACTGATGATTTTCATACGGTCTACCCTCGTGAATCACTCGTACAGAAAGTGTAACGCACAGGATTACATCGCGAAATGCGCGGGAGTGTTAACGGCTGTAACGACCGCAGCCGTTAATTTACGCAGCTGCTCCGGGGTAATGACATACGGCGGCATCAGGTAAATCAGCCTGCCGAAAGGACGCACCCACACCCCTTGCTCGACGAAGAAGCGCTGCAGCGCCGCCATATCTACCGGACGGTGCGTTTCGACCACGCCAATCGCGCCCAGCACGCGCACGTCCGCGACGTGCTCAGAATCGGCGGCTGCGCGCAGCTCATCCTTCAGCTGCGCCTCAATGGACGCGACCTGCGCCCGCCACTCGCCGCTCTCGAGAATGGCGAGGCTTTCGCTGGCGACCGCGCAGGCCAGCGGGTTGCCCATAAACGTCGGGCCGTGCATAAAGCAGCCCGCCTCGCCGTCGCTGATGGTGTCGGCCACGCTGCGCGTGGTGAGCGTGGCGGAGAGCGTCATGGTGCCGCCGGTCAGCGCTTTTCCGAGGCACAGAATATCCGGCGAAATCCCCGCGTGCTCGCAGGCAAACAGCCTGCCGGTGCGGCCAAACCCGGTGGCGATCTCATCGGCAATCAGCAAAATCCCCTCGCGGTCGCACATCCTGCGGATGCGCCTGAGCCACTCCGGATGGTACATGCGCATGCCGCCTGCGCCCTGCACGATCGGCTCCAGGATCACGGCCGCAATCTCGTGGCGATGCGCTGCCATCAGCCGCGCGAAGCCGACCATGTCTGCCTCGTCCCACTCGCCGTCGAAGCGGCTCTGCGGCGCGGGGGCAAACAGGTTTTCCGGCAGGTAGCCCTTCCACAGGCTGTGCATGGAGTTGTCCGGATCGCAGACCGACATCGCGCCGAAGGTATCGCCGTGGTAGCCGTTGCGGAAGGTGAGGAACCGCTGGCGGGTCTCGCCTTTGGCGTGCCAGTACTGCAGCGCCATTTTCATCGCCACCTCAACGGCGACGGAGCCGGAGTCGGCGAGGAACACGCACTCCAGCGGGGCGGGCGTCATTGCCACCAGGCGGCGGCACAGGTCTATGGCAGGCTGATGGGTAATGCCGCCAAACATCACGTGCGACATCTGGTCAATCTGCGCCTTCATCGCCGCGTTCAGGCGCGGGTGGTTGTACCCGTGAATGGCGGCCCACCAGGATGACATCCCGTCTACGAGCGCGTCGCCGCTGGCGAGATGCAGCTCGCAGCCGCGTGCGGAGGCAACCGGATAGACGGGCAGGGGGCGAGTGGTGGAGGTGTAGGGGTGCCAGATATGCTGCCTGTCGAAGGCGAGATCGTCCTGGGTCATAATCGACTTGTAAACCATTTTGAAAAGTTTTAGGTTTACAAGTATAAACCGAACCGACAATTAACAAAACCCTTTGGAGAAGCCCAATGGCTCACCACGCACGCTGGACGATGTCGCAAGTCACTGAATTATTCAATAAACCGTTCCTGGAGCTGATGTTTGAAGCGCAGCAGGTTCACCGCCAGCACTTTGATCCCCGCCACGTGCAGGTCAGCACGCTGCTGTCGATCAAGACCGGCGCCTGCCCGGAAGACTGCAAATATTGCCCGCAAAGCGCGCGCTACAAAACCGGCCTTGAATCCGAGCGCCTGATGGAGGTGGAGCAGGTGCTCGACTCCGCGCGTAAGGCGAAGAACGCCGGTTCGACCCGCTTCTGCATGGGCGCGGCGTGGAAAAACCCGCATGACCGCGATATGCCGTACCTCGAGCAGATGGTGAAGGGCGTGAAGGAGATGGGCCTGGAGGCCTGCATGACGCTCGGCACGCTGAACGACGAGCAGGCGCAGCGCCTCTCCGCGGCCGGGCTGGACTACTACAACCATAACCTCGACACCTCGCCGGAGTTCTACGGCAACATCATCACCACGCGCACCTATCAGGAGCGCCTGGACACCCTCGACAAGGTGCGCGACGCGGGCATCAAGGTCTGCTCCGGCGGCATCGTCGGATTGGGCGAAACGGTTAAGGACCGCGCGGGCCTGCTGCTCCAGCTTGCTAACCTGCCGACGCCGCCGGAAAGCGTGCCGATCAACATGCTGGTGAAGGTCAAAGGCACGCCGCTGGCGGATAACGACGACGTGGACGCGTTTGATTTTATCCGCACCATCGCGGTGGCGCGCATCATGATGCCCACCTCGTTCGTGCGCCTCTCCGCGGGCCGCGAGCAGATGAGCGAGCAGACCCAGGCGATGTGCTTTATGGCCGGGGCAAACTCCATTTTCTACGGCTGCAAGCTGCTGACCACGCCAAACCCGGAAGAGGACAAAGACGTTCAGCTGTTCCGCAAGCTGGGGCTGAACCCGCACCAGACCGAGGTTTTGACCGGCGACAACGAACAGCAGCAGCAGCTGGAACAGCAAATTTTCAACGCCGACACCGAACAGTTCTACAACGCGGCAGCGCTATGACCTGGCAGACGCGAATCGACGCCGCCCTGAACGCGCGTCGGGCGGCTGACGCGTTCCGCACGCGCAGCCCGGTGGAAAGCGGCGCGGGCCGCTTTCTGGTGCGCGACGGCAGGCGGTACTGCAACTTCTCCAGCAACGACTACCTCGGCCTCAGCCAGCATCCGCAGATCATTCGCGCCTGGCAGCAGGGGGCCGAGCGCTACGGCGTGGGCAGCGGCGGCTCCGGCCACGTCAGCGGCTACACCACCGCGCACCGGGCGCTCGAGGAGCAGCTTGCCGACTGGCTGGGCTACCCGCGCGCGCTGCTGTTTATCTCCGGCTTTGCCGCCAACCAGGCGGTGATTGCCGCGCTGATGGGCAAAGACGATCGCATCGTCGCCGACCGCCTGAGCCATGCGTCCCTGCTCGAAGCGGCCAGCCTGAGCCCGGCGCAGCTGCGCCGGTTTGCGCACAACGACGACGCGCAGATGCGCGCCCTGCTGGCGAAGCCCTGCGCCGGAGTCCAGCTGGCGGTGACGGAAGGGGTGTTCAGCATGGACGGCGACGCCGCGCCGCTGGGGGCGCTTCACGCCGCGGCCCGGCAGCATGACGCCTGGCTGATGGTCGACGATGCCCACGGGATCGGCGTCGTGGGGGAGGAAGGCCGCGGCAGCGCCTGGCAGCAGGGCGTGAAGCCGGAGCTGCTGGTCGTCACCTTCGGCAAAGGCGCTGGCGTCAGCGGCGCGGCGGTGCTGTGCAGCGAGCCGGTGGCCGACTACCTGCTGCAGTTTGCCCGCCACCTGATCTACAGCACCAGCATGCCGCCCGCGCAGGCCGTTGCGCTTTCCGCGTCGGTGAACATGATCCGCAGCGCCGAGGGCGACGAGCGCCGCCAGCGCTTGGCCGACCGCATTCGCCGCTTTCGCGAAGGGGCGAAGGCGCTGGCGCTGCAGGGCACCGATTCTCAGAGCGCCATTCAGCCCGTTATCGTCGGCGAAAACGATCGGGCGCTGGCGCTGGCGCAAACCCTGCGCGATAACGAGATGTGGGCGACCGCCATCCGCCCGCCCACCGTGCCGCCGGGCACCGCGCGCCTGCGCCTGACGCTGACGGCGGCGCACGAGGCGCAGGACATCGATGCCCTGCTGGAGGTGCTGCATGTCATCCGTCAATAAGCAGGCGATCGCCGCGGCGTTTGGCCGGGCCGCGCAGAGCTACGCGCAGCACGACGCGCTGCAGCGCCAGAGCGCGCAGGGGCTTATTGCGGCGATTGGTGAAGGCTATTTTCCGCAGGTGCTGGACGCGGGCTGCGGTCCGGGGAGCAACAGCCGCTACTGGCGCGCGGCGGGAAGCCGGGTCACGGCTATCGATCTCTCTGAGCAGATGCTCGACGAGGCGCGCCAGCAGCAGTCGGCGGACCGCTATCTGGCGGCCGATATCGAAGCCATTCCGCTGGCGGACGCGCAGTTTGATTTGGTCTGGAGCCATCTGGCGGTGCAGTGGTGCAGCAGCCTGCCGCAGGCGCTGAGCGAGCTGTATCGCGTCGCGCGTCCGGGCGGGAAGGTGGCCTTCACCACGCTTCTTGAGAGCTCGCTTCCGGAGCTAAACGAGGCGTGGCGGGCGGTGGACGGGCGCGAGCACGCGAACCGGTTTCTATCGCACGAGAGCGTGGCGCAGGCGCTGGCAGGCCGACGCTATCGCACCGAGGTGCAGACCATCACGCTCGACTTTAGCGATGCCCTGAGCGCCATGCGCTCGTTAAAGGGCATCGGCGCCACGCACCTGCACGCCGGGCGTGAGAAAAAACCGCTTACCCGAAGCCAGCTCCAGCGCCTGGAGCTCGCCTGGCCGCAGCGGGGGGGCCGCTTCCCGCTCTCTTATCATCTTTTTCATGGGATTATTGAACGTGACTGAACGCTATTTTGTTACCGGCACCGATACGGAAGTGGGCAAAACCGTTGCCAGCGCCGCGCTGCTGCAGGCGGCGCGTCTTCTTGGACACGCAACCGCAGGGTATAAGCCCGTCGCCTCCGGCAGCGAAATGACGCCGGAAGGGCTGCGCAATACCGACGCGCTGGCACTGCAGCGCAACAGCAGCGTCGGGCTGGACTACGCGGCGGTGAATCCGTACACCTTCGCGGAGCCGACCTCGCCGCACTTCGTCAGCGCCGACGAAGGCCGCCCGATTGATTTCGCGGTGATGTCTGCGTGCCTGCGCGCGCTTGAGGCGCGGGCGGAGTGGGTGCTGGTGGAAGGGGCAGGTGGCTGGTTCACGCCGCTCTCTGACGCGCAGACCTTCGCCGACTGGGTGCAGGCCGAGCGGCTGCCGGTCATTCTGGTGGTGGGGGTGAAGCTGGGCTGTATTAACCACGCGATGCTGACCGCGCAGGCCATTCAGCAGGCCGGCTTAACGCTGGCGGGCTGGGTCGCCAACGACGTCGTGCCGCCCGGCAGGCGGCATCGGGAATACCTGGAGACGCTGAACCGGGTGCTGCCCGCGCCGTGTCTCGGCGAAATCCCGTGGCTTGCCGACGGCGCGGAGGAGGCGGAAACCGGACGCTATCTCGACCTGAGCCTCCTTCAGCCTGCACGATAAAATGCATTCTGCGAACGTGGCCCTGCGCCACGTTTTTTTTCGTGTATGGCCGTTCCCGTCGCGGAAATGTGATTAAGATCTCGCCAGCTGGACAGGATGGAAATGACTAAACTTCGGCAAAAAAGAGTGATAAAAATTTTTTACCGCCGCTTCGTGGGAAAAACCGGGAATTTGCCGAGCGGCACGCCATATGGGCTGAGAGCAGTTATCCACTATTCCTGTGGATAACCATGTGCATTAGAGTTAGAAAACACGCGAGAAGCGAGAGAATACGCGGCCTACGCGCAAATTGGTGCGAAACGCGGCTTTATAAAATATCTGTTACTTTTCAACTCGTTGAATAAAAGCAATTGCCCTTATGAAAGGCTCATCGACCGACTTAAAACTTTCCTTACCTGTCTTGACAAATGTTAAAAAATGAAATGTTTTGGGGATAACCGCGCTTCGCTGGTGTTTTATGTTGCCGCAGCGGAAATTTCAATCAGGAACGCGCTAGCCCGGCAGGGGCCAGGCTGAATATCCTGACATGATACTGGTTTTTTATCCAGTATCTTTTACTGGCATTCCTGGCAACAACGAGTAAAATTACTCGTCTGCCGCTTACTACGTCATCAGGTCGTTGCCCATGAGTAAACCGTTCAAATTAAATTCCGCTTTCCGCCCGTCCGGCGACCAGCCTGAGGCGATTCGTCGTCTGGAAGAGGGGCTGGAAGATGGATTGGCGCACCAGACGCTGCTGGGGGTAACCGGTTCGGGTAAAACGTTTACCGTCGCGAACGTCATTGCGGACCTGCAACGCCCGACGATGGTGCTGGCCCCCAATAAAACCCTGGCGGCGCAGCTCTACGGCGAGATGAAGGAGTTCTTTCCGGAGAACGCGGTGGAGTATTTCGTCTCGTACTACGATTACTACCAGCCTGAGGCCTACGTCCCAAGCTCTGACACCTTTATCGAAAAAGACGCCTCGGTGAACGAACACATCGAGCAGATGCGCCTGTCGGCGACCAAGGCGCTGCTGGAGCGTCGCGACGTGGTGGTGGTGGCTTCGGTATCCGCCATCTACGGCCTGGGCGATCCGGACCTGTATCTGAAAATGATGCTGCACCTGACGCAGGGGATGATTATCGATCAGCGCGCCATCGTGCGCCGCCTGGCCGAGCTGCAGTACGCCCGTAACGATCAGGCGTTCCAGCGCGGCACCTTCCGCGTGCGCGGCGAGGTGATCGACATCTTCCCGGCGGAGTCGGACGATATGGCGCTGCGCGTCGAGCTGTTTGACGAAGAGGTTGAGCGGCTGTCGCTGTTCGACCCGCTGACCGGGCACATTGAGTCGGTGATCCAGCGCTTTACCATCTACCCTAAAACGCACTACGTGACGCCGCGCGAGCGCATCGTGCAGGCGATGGAAGAGATTAAGGTTGAGCTGGCTGACCGCCGCAAGGTGCTGCTGGCGAACAACAAGCTGCTTGAAGAGCAGCGCCTGAGCCAGCGAACCCAGTTCGATCTGGAGATGATGAACGAGCTGGGCTACTGCTCCGGCATCGAAAACTACTCGCGCTATCTCTCAGGCCGCGGGCCGGGCGAAGCGCCGCCGACGCTGTTTGACTATCTTCCGGCCGACGGCCTGCTGGTGATTGACGAATCCCACGTGACGATCCCGCAGATTGGCGGTATGTACCGCGGCGACCGCGCGCGAAAAGAGACGCTGGTCGAATACGGCTTCCGCCTGCCGTCGGCGCTGGATAACCGTCCAATGAAGTTTGAAGAGTTTGAGGCGCTCGCGCCGCAGACGATTTACGTGTCGGCAACGCCGGGTAACTACGAGCTGGAGAAATCCGGCGACGACGTGGTGGATCAGGTGGTGCGCCCGACGGGCCTGCTCGATCCGATTATCGAGGTGCGGCCGGTGGCAACGCAGGTCGACGATCTGCTTTCAGAGATCCGCGCCCGCTCCGCCATCAACGAGCGCGTGCTGGTCACCACGCTGACCAAACGCATGGCGGAAGACCTGACCGAGTATCTGGAAGAGCACGGCGAGAAGGTGCGCTACCTGCACTCGGACATCGACACCGTCGAGCGCATGGAGATTATCCGCGATCTGCGCCTCGGCGAGTTTGACGTGCTGGTCGGCATCAACCTGCTGCGAGAAGGCCTGGATATGCCGGAAGTCTCGCTGGTGGCGATTCTGGATGCCGACAAAGAGGGCTTCCTGCGCTCCGAGCGCTCGCTGATCCAGACCATCGGCCGCGCCGCGCGTAACGTGAACGGCAAGGCGATTCTGTACGGCGATAAGATCACGCCGTCGATGGCGAAAGCGATCGGCGAGACGGAGCGCCGCCGCGAGAAGCAGCAGCGCTACAACGAAGAGCACGGCATTACGCCGCAGGGCCTGAACAAGAAGGTGGTGGACATTCTGGCGCTCGGTCAGAACATCGCGAAGACCAAGGCGAAAGGACGCGGCAAGACTCGTTCGGTAGTGGAAGAGGATACCGTCGTACTGACGCCGAAAGCGCTGCAGCAGAAAATTCACGAGCTGGAAGGGCAGATGATGCAGCACGCACAGAACCTGGAGTTCGAAGAGGCGGCGCAAATCCGCGACCAGCTGCATCAGCTGCGCGAGCTGTTTATCGCGGCGTCTTGAGTGGGTTTTGCCCGGTGGCGCTTGCGCTTACCGGGCCTACGTTTTTCTCCCTCTCCCCGGGATGAGGCCATCATGCCGCACAAAACAAACTCTATCCCAGCGCCTGAACCGCCTTCTCCAGCGCCTCGCGCAGCAGGTGTCTGTCGTGACGATACTTAATATCGCTCGCTTCCAGCGGCTCCTGGACCACCACGCGGCCTTCCATGCCGGAGACATCAACGCTTGGTCCCACCACCACGCCGTCGATAATCTTCTTACCCACGTAATGCTCCATCAGCGCCAGCTTCTGCACCAGCGTCAGGCTGGCGGCCGCAGGGCTCAGCTCGCGCCCCAGGTTGCCCACGTAAACCATCGGCGCAGGCGTTCTGCGCAGGGCCTGCGCCAGCTCTTTGACCAGCAGGATGGGCATCAGGCTGGTGTAAAAACTGCCCGGTCCGATCAGGATCAAATCCGCTTCGCTTATCGCCTCTACCGCCTCGCGCGTGGCGGGCACGCTCGGGTAGGTCATCAGCTCTTTAGGCGGCTGAATAAGCTGGTCGATATTGACCTCGCCATACACTTCATGGCCTTCGGCGTCGATGGCCATCAAATCCACCGGTTGTTCCGACATCGGGATCAGAAACGCGTCCACTTTGAGCAGGTTACGGATTAAGTTTATCGCTTCCAGAGGCCGCACGCTCAGGTGATCCAGCGCCTTTAACATCAGGTTTCCGAGGTTATGCCCGGAAAGTTCGCCGTTACCGCCAAAACGATACTCAAACATGGCGGATGCGACGCTTGGTTCGGTAATTAACTGATTAAGACAGTTGCGCGTATCGCCCCAGGCAATCCCGCCTTCCGCGCGTCGAATCCGCCCCGTTGAGCCGCCGTTGTCCGTGGTGGTCACGATGCCCGTGAGCCTGGAGCCCAGTGAGGACAATGAGGACATGACGCGACCCAGCCCGTGGCCACCGCCGAGAGCGACAACGCGGTCAAGATCCGCCAGCGTGCGATTGCGCATATGTATTCCTTATGAGTTTTATCCGCGTAACAGTAACCTAACTACCACCAAAAGACGATGCTTCACCCGCTCGCGAATGATGTATATCAATGCGAAAGTGCTGTTTTTACGTATTCTATAGCGAAAATGCACAATCGTGCCGCTATATATAGAAATATATAGCGAAAAGCGAAAATGGCGAACTGATGATTTAAGCGCTACTATCGCCTAAACCTGTTTTCATTATTGAAAACCTACACTCTAGCCTTTGCGCCTGTGTCGAAAGATATGGCGCTCTGGCCGTGGCGGACCTGCCACCAGGGTACAGAAAGAAATGACTGTGCCTCCCGTATCTGGAAAGGTGTACATGGCTTCACAACTCACTGATGCTTTCGCGCGCAAGTTTTACTACCTGCGCCTGTCGATTACCGACGTGTGCAACTTCCGTTGCACCTATTGCCTGCCAGACGGCTACAAGCCAGGCAGCGTCACCAATAACGGCTTTCTTTCCGTCGATGAGGTGCGCCGCGTCACGCGCGCCTTCGCCGAGCTCGGCACGGAAAAAGTGCGCCTGACCGGCGGCGAGCCTTCACTGCGTCGAGATTTCCCCGACATCATCGCGGCCGTGCGTGAAAACGCGCGTATCCGCCAGATCGCCGTTACCACTAACGGCTACCGCATGGCGCGTGACGTGGCAGCCTGGCGCGACGCGGGGCTAACCGCAATTAACGTCAGCGTCGATAGCCTCGACGCCCGTCAGTTCCACGCCATTACCGGCCAGGACAAATTCCAGCAGGTGATGGAAGGCATCGACGCAGCGTTTGACGCGGGCTTCGATAAAGTCAAAGTCAACACGGTGCTGATGCGCGACGTGAACCACCATCAGCTCGACACCTTCCTGGCGTGGATCAAGCCGCGCCGCATTCAGCTGCGTTTTATTGAGCTGATGGAGACCGGCGAGGGCAGCGACCTGTTCCGCCGCCATCATATCTCCGGCATGGTGCTGCGCGACGAGCTGCTCAAGCGCGGCTGGATACACCAGATCCGCCAGCGCAGCGACGGCCCGGCCCAGGTCTTTTGCCACCCGGATTACGAAGGGGAAATCGGGCTGATTATGCCCTATGAGAAAGACTTCTGCGCCAGCTGCAACCGCCTGCGCGTCTCCTCCGTCGGCAAGCTGCATCTTTGCCTGTTCGGCGACGGCGGCGTGGATCTGCGCGATCTGCTGGAACACGACGCCCAGCAGGAGGCGCTTGAAGCGCGCATCTCCGAGGCGCTGACGCACAAAAAGCAGACCCACTTCCTGCATCAGGGCAACACCGGCATTACGCAAAATCTGTCATACATTGGCGGGTAATCAGCTTTAAGAAGGAACCAGAAGATGAGTCAGGTAAGCGCAGAATTTATCCCGACACGCATTGCTATTCTTACCGTTTCCGAACGTCGCGGCGAAGAGGATGACACCTCCGGCCACTGGCTGCGCGACGCGGCGCACGATGCCGGACATCACGTTGTCGATAAGGCGATCGTGAAAGAGAACCGCTACGCCATTCGCGCCCAGGTTTCGCAGTGGATCGCCAGCGACGAGGTGCAGGTGGTGTTGATCACCGGCGGCACCGGCTTTACCGCAGGCGATCAGGCGCCCGAAGCGCTGATCCCGCTGTTTGACCGCGAGGTCGAAGGGTTTGGTGAAGTGTTCCGCATGCTGTCGTTCGAAGAGATCGGCACCTCCACGCTGCAGTCGCGCGCGGTGGCGGGCGTGGCAAACGGCACGCTGATTTTCGCCATGCCCGGCTCGACCAAAGCCTGCCGCACCGCGTGGGAAAATATCATTTCCCCGCAGCTTGATGCCCGCACCCGTCCGTGTAATTTTCATCCCCATTTGAAGAAATAAGCTATGTCGCAACTGACCCATATTAACGCCGCGGGCGAAGCCCACATGGTGGACGTCTCCGCCAAGGCCGAAACGGTGCGCGAGGCGCGCGCCGAAGCGTTTGTCACCATGCTGCCGGAGACGCTGGCGATGATTATCGACGGCAGTCACCACAAGGGCGACGTGTTCGCCACCGCCCGCATTGCCGGTATCCAGGCCGCTAAGCGCACCTGGGACCTTATTCCCCTGTGCCACCCGCTGATGCTCAGCAAGGTTGAGGTCAACCTGCTTGCGCAGCCGGAGCACAACCGCGTGCGCATCGAATCCCTCTGCCGCCTGACCGGTAAAACCGGCGTCGAGATGGAGGCCCTGACGGCCGCGTCCGTTGCCGCGCTGACCATCTACGACATGTGCAAGGCCGTGCAGAAAGACATGGTGATAGGCCCGGTGCGCCTGCTGGCGAAAAGCGGCGGCAAATCCGGTGATTTTAAGGTGGACAGCCATGATTAAGGTGCTCTTTTTTGCTCAGGTGCGCGAGCTGGTCAATACCGACAGCCTGACGGTCGACGGTGCGTTTGAGAACGTGGCCGCGCTGCGCGCCCATCTGGCCGGGCAGGGCGACCGCTGGGCGCTGGCGCTGGACGAGGGCAAGCTGCTGGCGGCCGTGAACCAGACGCTGGTCGATTTCAATCATCCGCTGACGGCGGGCGATGAAGTGGCGTTCTTCCCGCCGGTCACGGGAGGCTAACATGGCTGAAACCCGAATCCTCGTGAGCCACGATCGCTTCAGCGTCGGCAGCGAATACGACTGGCTGGCCGAGCGCGACGAAGACGGCGCGGTCGTGACCTTCACCGGCAAAGTGCGCAACCATAACCTCGGCGACAGCGTGAAGGCGCTGACGCTGGAGCACTATCCGGGCATGACCGAGAAATCACTTGCGGAGATCGTCGACGAGGCGCGTGGCCGCTGGCCGCTGGGCCGCGTGACCGTTATTCACCGCATCGGCGAGATGTGGCCGGGCGAAGAGATCGTCTTTGTCGGCGTTACCAGCGCGCACCGCGGCAGCGCCTTTGCGGCAGGGGAGTTCATCATGGACTATCTCAAAACCAAAGCGCCGTTCTGGAAACGCGAAGCGACGCCGGAAGGCGACCGCTGGGTGGAATCACGCGACAGCGACAAAGAAGCCGCCGGCCGTTGGTAACAGGTTTACGCGGATGTGTTAGTCTTAAGGCGTGTGTCTACTTAATATTAATCAGGAGTGAATCATGGACCGATTTCCGCGTTCCGATTCGATAGTACAGCAGTCCCGTACCGGGCTGCAGACGTATATGGCTCAGGTGTACGGCTGGATGACGGTCGGCCTGCTGCTTACCGCGTTTATCGCGTGGTATGCGGCGAATACGCCGGAGATCATGATGTTTATCTTCTCCAGCAAAATTACCTTCTTTGGGCTGATCATCGCCCAGCTTGCGCTGGTGTTCGTGCTCTCGGGCCTGGTGCATAAGCTCAGCGCCGGAATGGCGACCACGCTGTTTATGCTCTACTCGGCGCTGACGGGTCTGACGCTGTCCAGCATCTTTATCGCTTATACCTATTCGTCAATCGCCAGCACTTTCGTGGTCACCGGCGGGATGTTTGGCGCGATGAGCCTTTACGGTTACACCACCAAGCGCGATCTGAGCGGCTTCGGCAGCATGCTGTTTATGGGGCTGATTGGGATCGTGCTCGCGTCGCTGGTGAACCTGTGGCTGAAGAGCGAAGCGCTGATGTGGGCCGTGACCTATATCGGGGTGGTGGTCTTCGTGGGGCTGACCGCGTACGACACGCAGAAGTTGAAGAATATTGGCGAGCAGATTGACGTCCGTGATGCGTCAACCCTGCGTAAATACTCTATTCTCGGCGCGCTGACGCTGTATCTGGACTTTATCAACCTGTTCCTGATGCTGCTGCGGATTTTCGGCAACCGTCGTTAAGGTTGTTTTGCCGGGGGGGGGGGGGGGGGGGGGGGGGGGGGGGGGGGGGGGGGGGGGGGGGGGGGGGCGCGGGGGGGGGGGGGGGGGGGGGGGGGGGGGGGGGGGGGGGGGGGGGGGGGGGGGGGGGGGGGGGGGGGGGGGGGGGGGGGGGGGGGGGGGGGGGGGGGGGGGGGGGGGGG